>NZ_JAMAUV010000049.1:0-2724 GCF_023714155.1 Neobacillus sp. MER 74 | reverse complement strand
GAGTGAAACGGGGACGATTGTTAATTTTTGTTTTGGCATAAGAAAAAGCACCTCCTTTAGTTGATACATGTATCGTACCAAGAGGAGCTGCGGGTTTATATGCGTTGTTTGATTGGGGGCTTACGTTACTTTAATAAAATAATCGTTTAAAGTTTGAATATAACCTTCGGCATCTTTTTCATTTATTGCAGTAATCATAGAATTAACAAGGGAGGATATCTCTATTTCCTCGGACTTATCAAACCCTGTTAGCAATAAACTGCAACTAAAAAGCAGAATAATTAGAAGTTTTGTCTTCATATAACTCACCCCAATATACAAGCCTTTCCAGACTCTGGTATAATAGAGTTTACACAATTTAGAAGGTGTTTATGCTTAGGTTTCCTTATTTCAAAAAGCCAAAAATATATCAAAATAAATAGCCGGGGGAATTTACCCCGGCTGAGAAATATTATGTTATAATCCCTTCCTCTAGGTTTCTCCATAGATGATGGGCTTCCCTTGCAATATGTTCTAACAAATCTGGAGGCGAAGTTGTAGCGATTGCACATTTTTTGATTAGGTCATCTAGTTCTAATTTAAATGCTTCTAGACTCTTGGCTTCTTTAATAATCGTTTGCTTGAAATGTTCTAAAACTGGCAGCATTTCATTGCGTGGTTTTCGTATCATTGTTTTTAGTGCGTTTGCTTGTAATAAAAGCCGCTCAAACTTTTGCATCATATTTGTTACTTGAAAGTTCACCTCATAATTTGATACATCTGAATAATGACGTATATAGCCTAAATGGTCTGCCATTTGTCTCAACCAAAAGACGGTTTCATGTATGGTAGCATCTGCCGGTGTAACATAGCCACCACTTTCCATTAATTTAAAGACCTTTTGGGATTCCTCCGCTTCCCGGACCATATGGTCGAGAAGTGATACTGGTGTTGAAATTATGACTTCACAGCGTAAAGATTTATCCATTGTATAGGCGAGTAAACTGTGAAATTCACTTGTAGCATGTTGAGCCTCATTAATCAAAGTACCAAGGTCCCCCTGTTTCGCCTCTGCCTTCTGCCATATAGCTCCCAAGCGCTGAATATTATTTTGATTTGCACGAGCTAGTTCTATTTCATAATGGCTTATTTCCCTGTCGAAAAATCGCCCGTGGTCATAATCATTCCGTAACCAAAAAGCAATAATCCCATAGGCATCTCTTTCATACTTATCCGTATAACCCATAACCTCTACCTCCTAATTTTAGGACCCCATATTTTAATTAAAGTGCGTGTCAGGGTTTACTAAAAACTTCATCAGTGGATTATATTCGCATTTTGCGTTCTTTATGTTGGGTTTATCTAAAACTATTTATGGTGATTAGGAGAGTGAAGGAACAATTTGAACTTTTTGCTTTGGATTCTTTATGGTATTTTAATATATAGATGATGGAATTGGGATTGAAGGTATGGAAAAACAATGGTTAGTAGAATGTTGGGGCTACCTTGGAGACACCGATTTATTTTACACAGAGAAAGAAGCAAGAACATTCTTTAACAGCATTCGAAAACGACTGGATAGCAGTAAATATATAATTACAAAAACAAGTATCATCAACAAAGAAAATAGTGAAAATGCAGTGTATTTGACCAACTTGAGGGAAAAACCTAATAAAAATGAATAATTTATTGGTTTCAGGAAAGGTTAATGGAAAACATGTATTGCCCTTATCATCCCACAACAAAAGCCCTTAAATTAATAAGGGCTCTTTTATTTGTATTGAAACCGGATATTGCTTATTACAAAAAATTAATCTTTTATCATCAACATTATTATTCAAACATCTATAGGTAATATCTTAATAAAATTCAGTATTGTTCACTATATCTTAATTTGAGAGTTTATTTTGTCAAAATTGTCCCTTGTACTAATGAAATGTGCCAATAAATAAATACCAAATAAAAAGGGAAATGAATATATGTATTTCCAATTCTCTGGGGTATAGGTCTTTACCGATGCAAAGAAAGGTTCACCAATAAATGCACTCCCACCAGCAAAAATAAGTGCTTTAATATATGGATTGGAATTTGGCTTAATCTGAATAAGAAACATAATAATTACAGGAAAAAGAGTAAAATCCCAAGGTAAATAGGATGGGAGAAGTGGGAGAACGTCATAATTATAATGCCATAAACCTAACGCTATTCCTACAAAATCCAACCAGGAACTAATAAAAATGACTACTAATCCTGAAGCAAGTAATCGATAAGTGCTCTCTTTTTTTTTGAAATAGAACCATAATAGCCACGGAACAACGGTTAAAAACACACCTAACCACCATTGCCAAGTGAATAGTACATGTTCATGCCAAAATGCAATTTTTTTATCATGTGCTTTTTCAATTAAATCATAAATCTTGTCTGCTTTTTTCAAATATTCTTCTTGAGTCATTTTGACCCCCCCTTACCATCTATTATCTGTGATTTCAACCCAAAAAATTATCATCCTTTGAAAAATGGTTGTAAAAAAGCAAAAATTAATTAATTTAAGTTTACCTTATTGAAGAAACCTGCCCCGTTAGTGGAACAAGAAAAAAGAGCTACCGCAGCAACCCTTGTTCATACAGATAGGTAAGGCTTTGAAGTTATCGCTACCTTTTCCCCCCGTCCACACCGTACAAGCGACTTTCACCGCATACGGCGTTCCAACTATACCAATCCACTTTAACCATAACACTGTTCAGT
>NZ_JAMAUV010000048.1:0-4210 GCF_023714155.1 Neobacillus sp. MER 74 | reverse complement strand
TTTGTTTTCTATCTTCCCCAAGAATAAATGGCATATTAACATCTCCTTTACTTAATGTATTCGACATTAATATCCATTTTCTTCTAAATGTTCAAAACAAATTTAAAATTGTTAGACAGACTCACGTGCGGGTCATCGCATACGGCTCCTCCACTTTATCCCCGCTGGGGATGTAGTTCGTTGTAAATGTCCAAAAGAAAAACAAGTTTAATTTCGCGAAACCTTTCATTAGGAATCGCGAAGTGTACATGTTGGGTCATCGAATTTTTCCATCTTGTCATTGAAAGATGAGGTAGTTCACCCTCCCAATTCCTTTTTCTGAGCTCCCTGTGGAGCTTTCTTATTTTTTTCCAGCTTCTTAACTGAATCATCCTAAGTCTTCTTCGAATCCATGAGTCCAGCTGTTGAAACAGTTTCTTCGAAAATCCGATACCAAAGTACCTACCCCATCCTCTGATGATAGGATTCAGTCGATGTTTAACGAATTCCTCCAAATTAATTGTTTGGTTTCTTTTCGTTGTTTTCTTGATACTTTTCTTAAATTTCTTTACTGCTTTGTCTGATGGAGAATGGAAGTATCCTTTTTTAAAAACATATCCTAGAAAGATAAACGGCTCTTCAAAGTTGTCTACAATCTTGGTTTTATCCGGATGGACTTTCAGACCTAACTTTTCCTCTAATAGCTTCACTACTGTTCTTAGTACTCTTTCAGCACCCTTCCGGGACTTGCAACAGATGACGAAGTCATCCGCATACCTTGTAATACGGTGACCTCTTTCCATCATCATTTCATCAAGAGGATGCAGATAGATGTTTGCTAATAGCGGACTGATTACGCCACCCTGAGGACTGCCGGTGTCACTTTCATAGAAACATCCGTTCTCAAGGATTCCCGATTTTAAAAACTGTATGATTAGCGCTAACACGCTACTGTCCACAACTTCTACTTTGATTAAATCGATAAGTTTATCATGAGGAATAGAATCAAAGTATGTTTTTATATCGGCATCAATTACAAAGGTGTACCCTTCCATTAAATCCTTTCGGATTTTGTCTATCGCCATATGTGCACTACGGTTTGGACGAAATCCAAAACTACAGTCTAAGAATTTCTGTTCAAAGATTGGTTCAAGTATTCTTTTAGTTGCGGCTTGGAGAATTCGGTCTTCTACTGTTGGAATTCCTAGTGGACGTTTTGTACCATCAGCTTTTGGAATGAATACTCTTCTGACTGGTTTTGCACGATATGTTTTGTTACTCAAAGATTCCTGGAGCACTCTTAAGTTGTGTTCCAATTTTATTTCATACTCTTTAATCGTAACTTTATCCACTCCGTGTGAACCGCGGTTTTTCTTTACGTCATAAAAAGCTTGTTCCAGGTTTTGATAGTTCCATAATTTATCCATTAGACTGTACCACTTGCGTTTCTTTTTAGAATTTTCCACTACACGTAAGCTTCGTTTACCTATTAAATCATTCATGCATTCGTTTCCTTTCCCAATACAATATCAACTGAATAGGTAACCCAATGGCTGATATTTAATATTAGTACTTCGCCCTAAACAACCTACTTTCTTTCGGTCTCGATTCTTCGGCTATCAGCCTCATCGACTTCTGTTAAGTACATGACGAGTAAATAAGTTCGTATTGCTTTCTTCCATGGACAGACGGGCTTCGCATCAGTTCACTGCCTTTTGGGTCAATGTCTGCCTTACCAACTTCGTGATAAGTCACTTGTCTTTGTGGCATTTCCGACAAGTTTATTCACTACTATCCCCTGCTCTGACTTCTCACCCTCCATAGTCAATTTCTAGTCCATCCCGGTTTTGAAAAAGATTTACCACCTACGGTGGAGAAGATGAGATCTCCTTGGGTCACGTTCCTCGCCTTTCACTCGAAGCCAGTCCTCATAACTAATAAGATACAGAGTGGTATTGGACATCCCCATCCTTTGCAAGGTTATCCCATCTTACCAGCCAACATGGTTACAGCCACCTGTTCCGAGCTTTGCCTTCAGGTCCTCCGCACGAAATCTCACAATACTCGCACTACCTGTCAGCTGTACATTTCCGCCACAACGGCATGTTAGGGACTTTCACCCATTAGAGCGAGGCGCTGCCAAGCGCACAAAAAGCTTTACTCCTTAGTGAAGTAAAGAAAATGGAAGAAATTTAGAATGCCCAAAAACCCCTTAAAAATATTCCTATAAATCTTAGAAATATACTTAACTAATCGTAAGAAGAGACCGCCGAAGCGATCTTCATCTTTATCTAATCTGCCCCTATAGTTAAATAGAATTCTTCACAATACAAAAATATACCTACTTATTCATGAAAAGAGTGCTAGGTAATCCCATTAATGGCACTTACCTGGCACTCCCTAAAAATTATATTATTTAATTGCTAACTTTCTCTTTAACAATCTCCTTCTTCAACAATTCCTTCACTTTCTGATCAATTCTCTCAACCTCTGCTGATGAGTTCTTCCACCAGTTTCGACTCCAAATCCGTTCGATGGTCCAGCCTCTGCTTTCTAGGAACCGCTGGCGGTAAACGTCTCTTTCCTTCGCATTTGCGGAGCTGTGATACATGGCTCCATTGCACTCGATTCCCAATATATATCGGGAAGAATCCTGCGGGTGAACAATGGCCATGTCAATGCGGTAACCTGACATCCCTACCTGGGTGGTAACCTCATACCCGAGGCTTCGTAGTTGATGATACACTTGCTCTTCAAACGGTGAGTCGAAGTGTAATTCTTTTTCCTGTACATGGGTATTTACATTTTCATTGACTTCTTGGACAACAGCATTGATCTGCTCCACTTGTGAATTAGAAACAGCCCGTACATATTTTAGATAGGCCTTCAGTAATTTCGGACCTATTTGCGAAGTGCTTGCCACATTCAATTCTTCTGGCTCAATACTTGAAACCACCGTGATTCCTTCTTTAGCCCGTGTGACCGCAACGTTCATACGATTTTCTCCACCCTTTTGATTCAGCATCCCAAACCGGTTATACACCTTACCTTCCTCGTTTTTCGCATAAGCGATTGAGAAGAGGATAATAACCCTTTCATCCCCTTGCACATTTTCAATATTTTTTACAAAGACGCGTTCATCGAGATCCCTGGTTAACATTTGGTTGTAAACGGAGCTAAATTCCTCATCTTCACTCACTAGTTTATCAATCTGATCCTGAATTTTGGATTGCTGCTTGGAGTTAAACGTGATAATCCCTACGGTTTTTCCAGGCTGATTGATTAATATTTCTTTAAGAATGTTGACGACTTCAACTGCTTCCACTTCATTGGACTGGTTAACCCATCTTCCTTCGACTTTTTTCCATTTTATCGCTGGCGGATTTTTAAATGGAATCACATTGGGTGCTATTTGTACATGCCCGTTGTAAAATGCATGATTGGAATAATTGATTAACTCTTCATATTTAGAGCGATAGTGCCACTGAAGCAGCCTTTCAGAAAACCTTCTTTTCGCTAAATTTAGCAAACTAATGGAATCATCCGTATCGTATTCTTCCTCCTCATCATCGTCATTAACAAACGAGGACTGAAACAAATTAGACGGTGGGTAAAGGCCGTGGCAGTCGCTCTTGATCCTTAAACATTTCACGCTGCATTTTGAATACCTCAGGCATAAAGGACGCTGCATTCCATTTAATCTTTCCTCTATCACGTATTGTCATATCGAACATCTCCTTCATTCATCATTATATACGAACAAACGTTCTGTATGCGAACAAAAAGAAAGAGACCAATTTTAAGTGGTCTTTAGGTATTCTTATTCAATTAAAGGACCCATATATACAGTATGATTTTTGACCGTAATCATCGTAAATAACGAAACAAAAACAGTCCTTTTCTATCTTTGTTTACTAGTTATCTTCAGTAAGTAATTATAGTTTTCCATGAAAAAACGAATAAATTATAATTTAAAAAGGATTCCAAGCTAAAGTTGAAATCCTTATAATCTTAACTCCAACAAATTTAAATTACCCATATGATAATCCTTAATGTTATTAACCTAGTTATGGTAAAACTCCTTATTCCATTAAACTGCCCCTTTAGCATTCCTGTAGAGAGTTAATTATTGACTTTGATAAAAAAAGAGCTCCTCAGTAAGATATGAGTATAGACACCACTCTAACTCAAACCTTAGGAGGAACCCCTACTATGAAGTTTAAAATGCAAG
>NZ_JAMAUV010000047.1:0-6886 GCF_023714155.1 Neobacillus sp. MER 74 | reverse complement strand
CCTTCAGGGCGTTACCCCATCATTTGATTCTTCGATATAACCCTTCAGTTCCGACAGGAACTGCCTGACCTTTACCTGAGCATTGTATGACCAATCTCAATTTAAGCCAGGAACATTTCGCACAACTCAAGCACCCGTTAGTTGAAGAAGCTTAATGTTTCACTGGACCATAAAAGGGGTTTTTATTAATATCCGTTATAAATTCAATTGTTTTCGCTTGATACATTTTATCACGATATTCATAAGTAATGATAATATCTCCAACAAACATCGCTGGTGTTATTTGACCACTTACTCTGACCATAAGATTTTTTTTAATTACTTCATAATCAATAATGCTGCCAAATCCTATATCCTCAAATAAATGCGATGGTTCTATTGACTTAGTATCGATAATAGATACTTTGTCCCCCAAAATGATTTCGGCTTTTTCAGTAGTTAATTTTGTTTTTACATTTTTATAGATAATTGCTAAAGGATTATCGACAATGACATCAATTAATCCATTGGTATATCTATAGACATAGACTTCTTCATCTAGAACACCAGAACCATATCCTTTTGTTAAAGTTATGATTATTTCCTTTTTTCCATCTTTGTTTATGTCTTCGTAAAATAGTTTAGGGGCATAGGTAGGATTTGTATCATTTATCCAAAAAGGTCTGAAGTAAGTCTCTCCTTTAAAAACAATTTTGAAGTCTTGATATAGCCCGTTCATTTTCTTAGCGTACAAGATTATATCTTCTTTGGGTAACTTCGTAACCATTTCATATCCTTCGTTTGTAGCACTTACACTTTTGGGAACAAAAAAGAGAATAAACACCAACAATAAGATAATGTATCTTTTCATAGAACTCACCTCTTTTTAGTGTTCCCATAGATGGTTCTTTATTCAACTAAACTGCCCCTTTAGTTAAATAACGATATTGAAAAAGGACTGCCGAAACAGTCCATTTGTTGTGAAACTAAACACCTGTTAGTTCAATAAGAAATAGGAGCTGCCGCAGCAACTCCATTGTTCAACTTAAGTACCCTTTTGATTAATGTTAATCCATTGACCTTGCAAATTCTAACATTTTTTCTTTAGGTAACCTTGAACTATTCATTTCTACATAAGTACCATCTTGTACCCAATTAAGTAATCCACCAGTTATGGTGTCTCCATTTTTATCAACTTCGCCACTTTCTTCCCACTCCTGAAAATAACCTTTGTTTCCGTTTATATCAACTTGCTGACGATGAGGAAAATCGTCATCGGATATCCGAAATCCTTTTCTCAAATCAATAGCGACCATTAACTTTGTGTCCTTGCTGTCCATATAATGTAGCATTAACCAAGGGGATGTTTTGGTATCTAATGTCCAATCGTCAGGAATCTTTTTGGGAGTCAAAACGGTAAAATCAACTTTTTTCTTTATTTCTGGTATGGTAATGCAATTGTGGTTATACTTTATTTCTTTAGCCATTAATATCATCGGGATACTATTAAACAAGATTAGGACAATGAATAAACGAATTGGAAATACCACTAAACTACCTCAATTCTAATTTAAATTTCTGGTATTAGTATCTCCGAACATTCACTTCTTATTAAACTATCCTGCCCGTTAGCGTGAGTACATTTCTTCACAAACTTTATTTCAGTTTAACATATATATCCAATAAAAATGTCCTTTCTAAGCATTTTTTGTATGCCGATTTGTATATAAATTTGATGGTTAAATTGCCGCCGTACAATAGCCATTGTACCCCAACAAATTGAGGTGCATTTTACTATACAAATTTTTATGTAATTCCAACACAAATGGCTTTAAATCAATAAAAACACGAGTGGCAAATTCCTATACAAATTGCCACTCAATTTACCTTACATTTTTAATGTTTGTGATAGGGAACGGAACCCGTTACCTATTTGGCCCCCTATTTTTTACCTGTTATCAGATGCTCCTTTGTTTTCGATACACTTTAATTTCCATGATATGCCCTATGATTCCAATTAACAATCCAAATGCCAGTCCGTTAAAGACAGGGAAATCTAAAAATCTAATAACGGAATAATATCTGATCAAGCTAGTGTCATGCCAAAATAATCCGAAATCCATGCCTAAAACCATTCCGATAAAGAAGCCCGATAAATATGTCCGTTGGTCCGAATCTTTACCAATCATCTTATGATTATTGGCGATTGCTGCATTAAATGCCTGCCAAATCGCATAACCGTACAGGGAGGGGTAAAATAGTGCCCATCTATAATCAATTACGTGGTGGGCAGAATGTATATCCCCGATAAAGGAGTTGATTAAAGATAGGTTTAGATTTGAGTTCAAATTCACGACAAATTCCATGCCGATCAACACAGCTCCAACTATATAATCCTTATTGTAAAATTGCCCGAATCCTGGTAATACACATGACCATAACATTGCTGCATATGGAGATTTATATTGTCGGCTTTGTCTCATGGCGTCATTTCCCCCAAGAAATAAATATGTTATATAATAATAATTTCTTCAAACCTCCTCTAATCCCTCTTTTTATTCCTTTTTTTGGTAAGAAAGACACAACCTATAGGCAGAAATACTCATATATTCAAAGATTAAGGTATTTAGATACAGTAGGAAACATGAGGTCAGGTCTGGTGGCCGGCTGAATTTCTTTGGAGCTATTAGAACCGTCCCTTTTTTTAAAATAGTTTCTCCTTTTCACCAAGTTTTCACGAATCTCTATTACTATTCAATACATCAGATAACGATCAGTTTGCAGCTCCGTTAGCTCAGTTTGACGCGGCATACAATAGCTATGTAAGCGAGGAAGAACTCACTAAGGAACTCGAAAAGTTAAAAGGTGAAAAAGAGAAAGTGGCCGCATTTTAATATATGAAGAGAAGCACCGCCAATTAGGCTGGTGCTTCTCTTTTTATCTGGATACTATATTTTCACTATTTATTCTTTCGTCTTATTAACTCATCTCGATCGGATGCCATTGGAGGCTGCTCCATCCAGCGATTTTTTATCATGATATTGGCCCCATCTTCTGCATACATTTGAACCTCTACGGATAGCCTGTTATACAGTGAAGCCAGATCTCCTCTGGGACTTACACTGATACCTGTACCGTAATAGCCAACACTCATAGCAATTAAACCAGTGGTAAAGTACATCATGAGTTTATCAGAAAATGTATGTGTGGTACTGTTTGTTATTTCCCCATCCCACCCCATGGGTGCAGGGAGTTTACTTTCCTCTAACTTCGCTCTAAATAATCTAATGTGTTTATTCCCAATTTCTAAACCCTTTAGAAAAAATTTTTTAACATCCTTGTCCTGTGCAACCTGACTAAATCCGGTTAGCGCAGCAACTCCGAGAGCATTTCTTTGCATGTTCGCAAATAAATTATCAACTTCCGCTGCAATTAATGGCCTTTTTTCTCCAATTACATCCAACATAAACCATTGCTTTTTCACAAATTCAACCTTCTCTAAATTTGGCAGGTTCGGAGACCTGATAAACAGCCCTTTGGATAATAATAATTCTGTTGATTGTTTATATAATCCCATGGTTTCAGTAAGACAGTCCATGTAATAAGCTTTAATGTCATTTCTTACTGATGCTGCTAGAGCGGCTCCATATAAAGTAAGTCCGACCTTCGACATTTGGTGAATAAAATTGAGCACAAATGCGTCAGAGTAAAGTCTAGGTGCAGTTAAATCTACATCTTCTCCAATGCGAAAACCGTGCGGAACAATATTCTTTTCCTCAGTTAAAATAGCTGTAATCGTTTGAACATGTGATGCAGATAACTCTAGGGAATATTTAATGACCGGCTTAATTTCATCATCCTCCACTTTTTCTAAAAAATAAGTAAGGATACAAATGCTTGCGCTATCATTTAAGTATTGAGCCCAAAGTTGAGCCATTTCACCAGCAGTTAACCTTATCTGGATTCCCTTTGCCTCCATAATTTACCTCCAACGTATAAATAATATAGGATAACTTCCCCATAAATTACCTGTAATATGTATGAGTCTCCTGGCCGGGAAACCCGGTTCTGGTGGTCACCACAAGTCTCATTGGAGCCAGGAGAACCGTCACTAAGGCTCATTTTTTGCGTGTTCCCCTCATAAAATTAACCCCGCTTACGAAGTCCTATAATTAGCTGATCATACTTTCATTTACATCATATCAACTTTGCCAAACCATAAATTTACATGGGAGAGAAGAAGCATGACAGAAGAGACTTATCAATCTCGTGAGGAACGAAAGCGAGCGGAAAGGGCAAGACAGAATCAAGACAGAAGCAATCGGAAACCGAAGAAAAAAGGATCGATTTTGAAAAAAATAATCATTGTCTGTCTCGTGCTGGGACTTGTTTCAACTGGAGCAGGAGCGATCACGTTCGCTTCTATGATTAAGGGTTCGCCTAATTTGGATGATTCTAAGCTGGTGGATCCACTTTCAACGAAATTTTACGATAAAAACGGAAAATTTCTTTATGAATATGGGAAAGAAAAGCGAACGAAAATTACCTATGATCAACTTCCAAAAGTACTGGAGCAGGCGTTTATTGCCACGGAAGATTCCCATTTTTATGAGCATCATGGAATCGACATCAAAAGGACTGCTAAGGCTATTTTTGTCAATGTAACCGGAAATTTCGGATCACAGGGCGGTAGTACGATTACTCAGCAAGTGATTAAAAATTCCTTTTTGACGCCTGAGAAAACCTTAAAGCGAAAAGTCCAAGAATGGGACTTGGCCTATCAGTTGGAACAGAAATATTCCAAGCACGAAATTTTAATGATGTATTTAAACAAAATCTACCTTGGAAACCGTTCTTACGGAGTTGCTGCTGCCGCAAAGAGTTACTATGGTATCGAAGTAAAGGATTTAAAAAAAATGACGCTCGCGCAGGCAGCTTTGATAGCCGGACTGCCGCAGAGCCCGAATAATTACGATCCAACCAAGCCGGAAAACAAAGAAGCGGCCACAAATCGCCGAAATATCGTCTTACGTTCGATGCTTAGAGATGGGTATATAACGGAGAAACAGTACAAGGAAGCTTCAAAAGTTCCTGTTACTGAGGGACTTGTCCTAAAAAGCAACCAACAAACGATTCCTTACGAAGCGTTTTTGGATGCCGTTGTAAAAGAGGTAAAGAGGAAACTGAAGGGTGTCGACATCAGTGAGGATGGATTATCTATCTATACCACCCTCGATCCAAATGCACAGAATTATGCAGATAAAATGTTGAACACCAATGATATCATTGCCTATCCAAATGCGGCTTTCCAGGGGGCTTTTGTCTTTTTAGATACAAAAACCGGAGAAGTGCGGGCGATTGGGAGCGGGCGAAACGAGTATAAAGCTGAATTTCTAGGTAACAACTTTGCGGTTGATCTCCGTCGTCAGCCAGGATCGACATTTAAACCGATTTTTGACTATGGTCCAGCGATTGAAAATTTAAAATGGTCCACTGGCCATCTGATTAATGACAAGCCGACGTCGTATTCAACTGGACAGCCGATTTCCAACTGGGATCATCAGTATCATGGAATGCTGACCATACGGAATGCACTAAACAACTCTTATAATATTCCTGCTCTTCTAACACTACGGGCGGTGGGAATGGAAAAGGCAAAGAATTTTGCCCAACAACTCGGTATTACTTTTAAAAATAATCAAATATACGAATCTTATGCGATTGGAAGCAATACTGTTAGTCCATTAGCCATGGCAGGGGCTTACAGTGCATTTGGAAATAAAGGGAGCTACAATAAACCTCATTTTGTTCAAAAAGTAGTTCTGCCCAATGGTAAAGTCGTTCATTTTACGGAGAAATCCAAACGGGTTATGCAGGATTATACGGCGTATATGGTGACTGATATGTTGCGCTCCGTTGTAACAAATGGGGGCGGAGCAATGGCCAACGTTCCTGGGCTATATGTGGTAGGGAAGACAGGGACAACGAATTTTGACGCACCGACCCGGGCGAAATTTGGATACCCAGAAAACGCCACGAATGATAGCTGGTTCGTAGGATATACACCGCAATACACCATGGCGGTCTGGACTGGATATGCACAAAACGGCTCTGGTAACTTTATGGACGCGAAGACGACACCGATTGCGAAGTATATGTTCAAAAACATGATGCAGTCATTTGGAACGGATGCATCAAGTTTTCAGCAGCCAAGCAGTGTCTATCGAGTAAATAATGAACTGTATATTAAAGGCGTTACTTCTGCAGAGGTACCGCCAAAACCAAAACCAATTATCAACAAAGCGAAACCTGCTAATAATAATGTGGGAATCAGAAATGCGCAGAAACCAAAAAAGGAAGAAAAGAAACAACAAAAAGAGAAAAAGAAAAAGCACCCAGGGAAAGGTAAAGGAAAAAAGAATCATTAGATCGGTAAGACCAGTGAAAAGCCAGGAGATATGCTAATCTCCTGGTTTATTTATTATTGGAAAGAAAACCGTAAGAGCTTTTTAAAAAAAGAAAAAATTTTTGTTGCATAATTATTAGGAGGGTGATATTATAAGGAAGTCGCTTTTGACAGCAAGGTTTCATTGTTAAAGATGATTGAAAAAGAGATAAAAATTATATTGACATAGCGATATAGGGTTGATATAATAATAAACGTCGCTTTTGTCAAACGAACCTTTAGTCGTTTAAAGTGATTGATAAAAATATAAAAATTATATTGACATCATAATAGAGAGTTGATATAATAACAAATGTCGCTTCTGACGTAATGAATTGTTCTTTGAAAACTAAACAAACAAAATCGTGCAAACAAACAATATTAATCGTGTTTCTTCTATTATATATAGTTAGAACATGAGCCAACGTAACAAATGAGCTAATCAACTTTCTTGGAGAGTTT
>NZ_JAMAUV010000046.1:0-7374 GCF_023714155.1 Neobacillus sp. MER 74 | reverse complement strand
TTCAGGGCGTTACCCCATCATTTGATTCTTCGATATAACCCTTCAGTTCCGACAGGAACTGCCTGACCTTTACCTGAGCATTGTATGACCAATCTCAATTTAAGCCAGGAACATTTCGCACAACTAACGCACCCGTTACTTTAAGTGAATTAGTTCACAATAACCTCGAATAATAAAGGATTCAACGAAGCTGCAAAACGAATACTTATAAACACTTTTACAGATAATATCATTATTAAATTTACTTTTATTCATTGTCGAGGTAAAAATATTGAAAAGAACATTCTCAAATGATTTACGTCGCCCAAAAGCACATTTTTCACCTTATATAATAAACTACGTACAGGAACGGAACCCTTGGACAGTTGTTTGGTGGTCTGCTGCTTTCCCTGGTGCTGGGCATATGATTTTATGTAAATTTTTTACTGGGGCATTGCTTATGCTCTGGGAATTTTTTATTAATGTGAAAGCACATATTAACGAAGCAATTTTTTATTCTATGATAGGGGAATTCGAGCTTGCTAAGACTGCAATTGATACGAGATGGTTTCTTCTATACTCGGCTGTGTATATTTTTACAATGTGGGATTGTTACAGCCACACTATTGATTTAAATAAGTATTCACAGTTAGCCGACCGATTAGAATCACCAATTATGCCATTTAACATCGGACCATTGGAACTCCATTATCTCGATTATCGAAAACCTTGGAATGGAGCCATTTGGTCCCTGTTTAACCCCGGTTTAGGTTCCCTTTATGCAAACAGACTGCCAACGGGGTTTTTCGTTCTCATTTGTTTTATTACCACTGTTTATAATTCAGATGTTCTACCTGCTATTCATTTGACGTTTGAGGGGAAATCTCATCTTGCTGGTAGAGTAATAAATCCTCAATGGTTTTTAAATTTCCCGTCAATATTACTATTTAGTGTAAGTGATTCATATCGAGATATTGTGTATTCTAATAAATTATTCAAAATAGAACAATCTAGATATTTAAATGACAATTTTCAGCCACAGATGTTCAATATGCCCCCCAAAGCTAAAAGGAGGGATTCCATGCATTTTATTTCAACCTTTAACCATAGCGCATATTTGGAACTCGCACTTAATGACTTGGAACAGAAGAGTATTCATAAAGAGAATATTTTTGTCACCACATTTGATAAATGTGCTCCAAAATCTCCTGATATTGATAAAATTCATAAAAAAAATGCCAGTAAATTTGAATTATCTTTCGTTTTAGGGGCAATTTTTATGCTACTTGGGGGTATTTATGGATTTATTTGGGCTTGGGGTCCGATAATTTGGTCACTAATTGGGCTTATTTTTGGGGGAATATTGGGTGTTATCATTTCCTTGATAATATATAAAAGAGACTGGTTTCAGAAAAAAGATTCAGCAGAAGTTATTATTATTGTAGAGTGTGAAAAAAATCAAGCAGAGTTTGTAGAGCAAATATTATGGAAACACGGAGCATTAGGGGTATCAAAAACATCTAGCTAAAAAGCATTAGACAACATACATTATTCCAACACTCGACAAGTTTCAAAGTGTTGGAATAATGATTCCTATCTTATTTTGTATTCCGATAATGAATTACCACCACATATTATAATAACCTGAAGCGTTAGTTCAATAAAAGAAAGGAGTCTTTATTTGTAAATGTTTTTTGTTAGACCTTTCTTTATTATTATTCCTACAACTAATCCAGGAATTACACACAACATAGGAAGCCAAACAGGTCCGAGTAAAACCCCAAATAATAGAAAATTTGAGGAATAAATACATCCCACTGTAACAAAATAGGCAGAAAACACAAAGGGAAGAAAAGAATACCTTTCTTTCCCTCCTCCAGCATCCTTAAAGGCATCCCACATTGCATAAAAATATAAACATGGATAAAACATTAACCACTGATAATCAGCCTGTAAAATCGCCTTTTGAATATCACCTTGAAAACTTGAAATAATCACAACGTTGAAATTCGCTTGAACATTCACCAGAAACTCTAATATCACAAAAACAATTCCTTTAATTATTTTCCCGTTTAGAAACTGACCAAACCCAGGAAGGGCGATGCTCCATAATATTTTTTCAATTGCATTATTCACATGCTCACAATCCTCTTATGATTATCATCTCCTTATGGTGTTATGATTTATAAAATTCTTTTCTATCTATGGGTTGTGGAGGCTGTTCCATCCATCCACGTTCAACCAAAATTTTAAATCCTTCCCCTCCATACTTCATTACATCTACTATGAATAAGGACCACGTAGTTGCCAAGTCCTTTCTCATTGTGATTGATAAAGCATTTCCAAGTGTAGAAACACCAACTTGGTTTGTAGAACCGATAAAAAACATAATTAATCGCTCTGAGAAAGGAGAAACTATTGAATTTGTTACCTCCATCGTCGTTGGAAAGCCGATAAAATTGTCATTTTCTTTCAATAATCTGTCAAATGATTCTAATTGATTTTCACATAGCTTTTTTCCTTTTAATAAGTAATTCTTTATTTCCTTATCTTTTGTTACCTGAATTAATCCCATCAAAAGAATTAAACCAATGGCATTTCTTTCAATACCTGCAAAAAGTTCTCCGATTTCTAAAGTATTTAAAGGTCTTTTATCACCTAACCAGGTATTGATTAATGATGGATTGTGTTGAACAAACTCTACGCTTGTTGGATATTCCATTTTTGGTGGTCTATCGTTTAATCCTTTAAAAAGCATAAGTTCTAATGCTTTCTTATGCAATTCAGTTTCGTGATATAAACATTTTGAATAAAATCGGAATATTTTCTTCCTCAAAAATTGTTTTTACTTTTCCAATAATTTTTTCAACCAAAGTTAAGACTTCTTCAGTAATCGATTTTATATCATGTTCGTGAAGATGCTGAAGGAAATGTTTGTAAAAACATCTTAATGCTGTATTTTCTATATAGGTGGACCAAAGAGTGCCAATTTCAGATGTAGTTAACTTAATATGGTCATGATTACTTTCCATAAAACAACCTCCGATTGAAAATCCATCAGGAATATTGTTCCCTAAATTGTAAATATAATTTAAGAACACCTATGAAATCCATCAACTAAAAAGTCGCAGCATTTATATAGAGCTGAGGCTACTTCAATATTCCTACGGAAAAATCTTAAGGTTTTTAATGCACCGCTCCAAGCGTTAACTTGGTCAAGCATCAAATTGATATTAGGAAGATGTAATTCAGCTGGTTTAAATGTTGTAAAGTTTTCAAAATCTGTATATAAAGACAATGTGGGTGAGTTCCCAATCTGCAATGAACAATTCTCCAAAAATCCCTCGTCAATGTTCAGCTACACGAGCACCACCAGTTTCCCATAGCTTACGATACCTGCCGCTTTTTATCAATTGAATCTTCATCGAGTTCGGGTAGAGATAGGATTATTTTATTGCTCGTTTTTTCTTATGAATTCTTCATCGTTTCATATGTTCGTTAAAAAGAGCATATGAAATTGCACAGCTTTTTCGGTATCTTTTGAATGTGAAAATATGTAGCCTAGTCCTATATGAACTGAGCTACTTCAAAAATTTCATATAAAAGCTTCTTCTAGTAATGCACCCGGTAGTTGAAAATGCACATTATTAATTTACCTTTGCTACTCCTAAAGCAAAATGATTCCAAAGAATGTTTTCTATTAACTCAGCTTGTGTTTCTTTACAATCAATAATTAGAATAATCTCAGAATGTTTACCTCTTAAAACTCTTTTTTTCTTCTTTAAAACCAATTCAGTAATAAGTCTAATAGCGAATCCTAGAACAAATCCGATAAAGGCACTGATAAGTCCCCAGTAAATTGGACCCCATGCTAATTTAAACCCAATACTAGCCCCTACAACCGAAAAAGCTGTTGCTAGTGCCATTCCTATATCAACTAGTGATGTGCCGTCTGAACGATGCAAGGAATCAAAAACCCTACGTTCCTCTGTTCTATTATCTAGTGGGACAGCAAATATATCTTCTTGTTTAATCCCCTTTTTCTTTAATGCTGAAATAGCTATTTCTAAAAAGGCGTTACTTTCATAGGTGGAAAAGAGCTGCAAACTTATCACTTCACTTTTTGTCCTTTTAGTATTCGAAAACCTGTTGCTTGGTAATTCTTTTTTAAGTAATTTTTTTGTTCCTCTTTGTAAAGTTTATTATTTTCGATTGTATTCATGTAAGCGTCAAAAGTTGCAAAGCCATAATGGGATGGGAGGAATAAGAGCCATTCAGGATTTAAAACAGAGTTAGCCTGTTGGACTTTTCCTAAAAATAAGAGGGAAACTGCTTCTTGGATATGCGAATAATAAAAGAAGACGACTACCCAAAAGATGACAAAAAGTGCTGTTAAAATCCTATGTATATAAAGCTGCCCAAGACCTGGCACAAATAGTGACCACATGACGGAAATAACAGGGTTTCTTTTATCAAGATAATTCATTTCTACTGCTCCTAGACTGAATGTATTGAAACGGTGGTCCTCACTGTTTGCTAAAAGATAAATTTTGTTCAAATCAACCGTCGTTCGATAACTATCCCATATGCCAAAAAGATAAACTGGTATATACATTAAAAGCCATCTTGTGTCCAAAACTTCCTTCGCCATATCTATATTTCCTTGAAATGAGTAAACCATTGCTAGATTAACATGAGCTCTTATATTAACAACAACTTCCCAAATAAATAACGCATACCCTCTAAGATATTTAGATAAAAGCAAATGTCCGAATCCTGGAAAAGCAGCAGACCACCAACCAATAATATAAGGGTTTCTTAAATGAATTTGAGAAGTGCCTAAAACGCTAACATGGGCTTTATATCGTCTAGCAGTGTTGTCATTGGTATAATTGTTCATTTAAAGCCACCTACAGAAAATAATCATTTTTAATAGGAATTTTATTTTATTGTAATCAATTTTAAGACTCTCTTTATGCACGATTAGACGCTGAAGGGGGCTCTTCCAACCAACCATATTTTATTAAGATTTTCCCCCCATCTTTGGCAAAGTCATACGTTTTCGCCATAATACTCCCCATATTTAAAAGCAAGTCACTTCGAAAGCTAAAAGCTGCACCAATCGAATTACTTCCTAGTCCAAAATTCGATAATAAACTAGTGTTATACATCATAAGTTTGTCAGAAAAGGGAGGAATAGTCGAATCAGTAACCATCCCCGCCCAAGTTGAAGGAGCTGGAATATCGCTATCTAATAAATGATTACTCATCATAGATACTATTTCCTTAGCCAGTTCTTTCCCTCGTGTAAAGTATTTTTTCACATCTGATTCTTTAGCTACTTGTTCAAAGCCATTCATCAATCGCATCCCTGCTAAATTAGTTTCCAGGGATTGATACACTAGTCCAATTTCTACTGTGTTAAGCGGTCGTTTTTTTCGAAATGGATTTAAGCCGTTTGTGTAGCTTATATCATTAATGAAATCTACTTCTTTTGGCATTGGAACAATAGGAGGGCGTGGTAAAACACCTTTATCCAGCAAGTGTTCCGTTGTTTTGGAATATATATGTTGCATATCCGTTGTAAATTCCATATATAAATCACGAATATCCTGTCTATATGACATCCCTTCGTGTAATGTGTAAAGACCTGAGAGAACTTTACCCATTGTTCGGACGTACATAATTGCATAGTTATCATCGAATAGTTGAGGTGCATTTTTATTTACATCACTTTCATTGAAAGCGTTGGGAATAACAGCATCTGCGTTCTTGAAAATGGTTCTAATTTTTTCTTCATTTTTGCTCTCAATTGTATAAGCATTTCTTAAAATTTCTTTAGTTTCATCCTCTGTACTCTTTAAAATAAAATACTCCAAAACCCTAAGCAACATTGATTTTTCACGGTAAGCCTGCCACAAGTTTCCCAACTCTGTAGCTGATAAAGGTATGCTATTCATTTTTACTCCTCCTAAAAAATGGCTTTAATTTTCTCATCCTCAATAATAGAGACCATATATCTATTTACCAAATCTGTCATGGTACCGTTTACACACTCCCCCCAAAGTGTTCCTACTTCGGAAGATGTAAGTTTTAATTTATTGTCATCCATACAACCACCTCTTGGTTATTATTTGCCAATTTATCAAGTGATATGAATTTCACTAAGTAGAATATTGTGAAGAGGATTAAGGCTCATTGAAAGGCGAATTCATTTAAAAAGGCAAGCACATTTATATGCTCACCCTTTTCTACGACAATGCGAATTAGACTATACTTGTGGAATACTCAATTCTTAAGTTAAAGACGGTGTTCTTAACAAAGGTGTTAATCTAAAGGTTAAATTACTAATTAGGAACGCTAATTTAGTAGCCATAATAATTATGGTTGAGAATAAGCTAAAGAGAATATTCAAAGTATATCCCTCCACATTGAAGTATAGTGTTAAATGATAACACTATGATTATTGTTAATCTACGAAACAAATTTATTCAGTTGAATACCAAATGGATAATTTTAATTGTTGCTTCATTCCTATTATTATATAGGGCTTATGAAAAAAGTCTTGGAAAGTTGTTTATGGCAATGAAGTCAGGGGATGTATAAGATTTGTTATTGTCTTGAAACTTCATGCAGCATAGTCTCCTATGCCAATGGGAAACCTACTTTTATCAAAGTACAGATATTGAAGAGCCGTTCAAATAAGGGTGTGTCTATCTATATGAGTGAAAAAGCCTTAAGCGAACAAGAGTGGGTTTACAATTATCTAAAGAGTAAGAAAAGCCCTGTACCTCTTGTCTTAGGCACAAGAGGTCTTGGGGCATAAATGGTAAGAAGTCAATTATCTTAGTTGCCTTTACAATACCGGATATAATGGTTTTTAGAGAAATGCATAATGTTGTAAAAAATACAATTAGAAAAGTGAAATATAAGGATATTGTTTATTTCGCTGTAAATATTGTTGACAAAAAACAAGTCGAGTACCTAATTGACTATTGGAAGGAAAACTAAGAAAGCCTTTTTTTGTATAAGCTATCGACAGTCGCTATGCTCAGAAATAGAATATATTTTCCAACCTTCTTTTGTCTTTTCTAAGATTATTTCACCGCAAAAGGTTGTTTTCTCATTATTTTTATTTGTATGTATTAGCTTGTAATGGGCATATGAAATATATGTCTTTATTGCCATTACATCAAACTCTAATAAATCTACATGACCAAAATTTCCTATATTCCCTCTTATAAAATTTTTATCCCCATAAGTTACTTTGTAAGCCCGAATTATAAAAAAGACGTACCTTCCGGTACGCATTTCAAATAGCCGTAAATTCCGATTTTTTTAATCGAATTACGGCTTATTTCATATTTATTCTGCATTCTGCCTTAATCATTTTTG
>NZ_JAMAUV010000045.1:0-7477 GCF_023714155.1 Neobacillus sp. MER 74 | reverse complement strand
AGAGAACCCTTTAGGACGTTACCCCATCATTTGATTCTTCGATATAACCCTTCAGTTCCGAAGAACTGTCTGACCTTTACCTGAAGATTGTGACCAATTTCAATTTAAGCCAGAAACATTTCGCACATTAAACGCACCCGTTAGCTGAAGAGTGGGGAATAGATTATTAAAAGAACTCCTAATAAAATAAGACCAAGAATAATAATTAATCCATTACTAAAATCTAATACCACACCTAAAGTCACCCATAACAAATAGAAAATTTTATACTTTGTACTTTCATTTTTATTATTTTTATAGGCTTCTTTAATAAACCACCCTAAAATGATACTTCCGCCAACAACCAATATAATTCCAATAGTCACTTCTTTCATAATTGTATGGTTTTCTTACTCCTTTTAAGGAATTTATATACCTGTTAGTTTGTCACTGTTCCAATTCAACTATCCTGATCGTTAGTTCAACAAAAAAATGACCACCGCAGCGATCATCAAAGTTAAACTTCAAACCTTTTCAATTCCCATTCCAGAAACAACAAAATGAGGACCAATATCTTTTCGGTTAAAGAACCTCCAGTGTTCGCCTTGATCGTCATCTTCCGAACTATCTGGAAATGCTTCTAGTTTGTAACTCTCTGATAAAAAGACCTTTAATCCACCAATATCATCAGATTCAATGTTCTTTACCTGTAATCGTCCTTTGTGATTTATAAAAGTTTTAATTCGTTCATCAAATCTATTGTTATCTTGTATATCCCAATCAAAGTCCTCAATGTCTCCATCCCAATCCGAGCTTGGAGAATAGAAATCCCGTGATGCTACAACAATTTTATTATTTAAGGTAATTCTCCAAGAACATTGAATATGAAGTGCGTATTCTGCTGAAACTTGGGTTTTTCCTCTTCGAATGATTGGAAGCATATCCCCAAAACCCAGCCAAAATAGGTTAGTTGCTCTTCCTACATCCTGTAATTTTAATCCCACTAATTTCCCTAATTCAGCAATAATGTCTTCTTTCATACACGTCTCCCTGCTTGGATTATTATTTAAGGAAAGAACCCGTTACTTGAATGAATTCCATCCCAATGAAAAAAGGCTTTTCGTTAAGAGTTTGGTCTTTTGTTAAAATCTCTGTTCCTTAAAATAAAACTTCGATCTATTTCATCGTCTTCAACTGTTTCCGGATAGTAATGGCAAATTACTTCCTCTTTCGGTATATTTTTGGGGACACGTAAAAAACGTGAATATAACTCAGCGCCTGTTTCAAGGTCATCGATTATAATAAAACAATCTACTGTATCGACAAATTGCCATTGGACCCGTTCTTCATATGGATTGAGGTGATCAATTTCATTATTCTTTGCTTTCTTTTCAGCAATGGAATAAGCGTGTTCAAATGACTGTGCTTTAACAAGCATGATACTTTCCTCATAGGTTTTGTGTGCATCCGTGTAATTTTCATCTATTGTTTCTGGATTAGGCTTTCCGGTGATGATACATTCATATAATAATTTAACTGCGTACCATTCCCAACTTGATCGTTTGTCACTTTTCTTCATAGAAATCCCTCCTCACAGACCGCTTGAACACTATTTTGTGCCTACAGTGAGCGAACTTCCTTCTGCTTTCTTTGCCGTATATAATAAAGCCATATGCGAACAATGTAATAACACCAAATAAAAATACCAAGCATATAGATTGCCAAGTTTATTTTGGGGAGATGGTTGGAAAAAAGACACATAAAAATATATAATGCAGCCAATGGAAGAAACATCATCGTGTATCCAATGGCTACCCGGCGGGCATGCTGCAATTGCTGTGAATTTTCGCTAAAAATCTGCGGACGTTTTTCGTTATCTGTATATTCACGGCTCCATATCGTCCAATTTTGTAATGAAGAGTTGGAAATATAAACTTGACCCCATTCGGTCTCCCTAATAAAATCAAAAAAGCTTTCATTCGAAAGATTTGAATATATGGCACAATACCTTACCTTTCGTGGGTTGCCCTTGATAAAATAAAAGGCTTTTCCTCCACTTCCGATTCGATAAAGATTAAAACCGAGCTCCTCCATCTTTTCGAGCCATATTTCCAGCTTGTCAGGGGAAAACATCCATCCAAACTTTCTTTTTACAACCATTTGCCCTGAACGTTTCAATTTTTTTTCTTTTTCCTTACTCCATCTTTCTCCGATCAATTTAACACGTTGGGGTTCCCTTTGGCTGCCTCCGCTTAAATCCCTATTACTCTTCTTAATCTTTATAATCGAATAAAGACTGAGAATGTAGACTCCTATTGCAATTGCAAGAGCGGTGTAGGTTAAACTCCACAATGGGCTTGGTTCCACTTCCACAGGTACATTTGCAAACAAGACCATTCCCATCATTGACAGGTTGAACAGGGCTATAGCCGTTAGATATACGAATATAGCGGTAAAAATGAACATGATGATCCGATTATGTTTGATGATGCCATCACGGACCGGGGAAGTTTTAATTTGTTGCGGATGCTCTTCATTGGTTAAAAAGTACCAATTCCCGTTTTGTGTCACCTTTACCCAGTTATCGTTTAGCAAGGAAGATGGTAGCTGCATGCCTTGCATTTTCTCAAAACCGATTCTGTAAGTCATCATTTTGGGCTCATCTTGCCGAAAGAAAAAGCAGCGTGTCCATCGGTTTAATTTCACCAATTGATATCCATTTTCCGCCATTGTAGAAAGCCATTTTTCCGTTTTCTTTACGTCATAGCTCCAAAATGGTCTGAATACTTTAATCATGGAAAGCCTCCTCGAATTGTAATGCATTCCGGTACAGTTCTCTCAACCGGCTGATTTCCGCAGTCATTAATTTTTTCCCGATCTCCGTCATTTCGTATAGGGTCTTTTTCTCTTCATCGGCAAAAACCGTAATCACACCATCTTTTTGCATTTTGGTCAAAGTCCCATAAACGGTTCCGGAACCCAATCGAATACGTGCCCCAGTGATTTCCTCTACATGCTTAACAATTCCATAACCATGTCGTGGTTTTGTTAAGGACAATAGAATATAAAAGGCGGTTTCTGTCATAGGCAGGTACCTTTTTAGCACTTTTTCAAACTCCAAAAAAACACCTCATTAAATTTAAATATATCATGATTCGACTATATCACGCCGTGACATATGTAGCAATATAATTTTAGATGAAAAGAAGCCCTTTTAATAATTAAGGATGCCGGAAAATGATCGGTAGCCTCCATTACTAAAAGAGCTTTGGGGTTCACGTTAACTCCATTTTAATAAATGCCATATTAAATACCTTTTGAAAAGGAAGCTATTGTTGGCATCTATTTATATTTTAATAGTGGTCGTATAAAACTAAATATCCCACCACAATGCTTATCAATGCTCAAAGTCCTAATATTGTTTGGATAAGATAAAAATTGGTGGTAATGGTGTGAACTTTTTAAAGCCTTCAAATTTATCAGTATTTAAAAAAAACACTTTTGTAATTCTTCTCATTCCCCATAAGAATACAAAACCAAAAATTATTAAAATAATTCCTCCAATGCCTGAGACTTAAAAAAGTTAACCACATCTAGATCCTCCAAAGTTCAGTGTTTATATATATAACAGCGTTTAAAGCCACAATATAACTTCCCGATAATTGCTTCATTTTATCATATCTTATTAAAGTATCCTGCTTCGTTAGTGAAACAAGAAAAGCTGCCGAATTGACAGCCCCGATCTTTCACTCTTGCACCCTTTAGTTTAAGTACAATACTTCACAATGTTGTTAAGAAATAAAGAACTCAAGCAACTAATTAACAATGTCAGTACCCTTTTGTATCCGTTTTTTCTTTATTTGTTATGGAATATCCTTTGACAGCTCACTGACGAATACAAAATGTTTCAATCGAGAAAAATTTGATCCTAATTTTCTCCGAAAATAAAAATTGCTCTTACACTGTCATCAAACGTATTAACCACCAACACAATTTGTTTCGCGAAAAAATAAAAAGACCGGATAGCGATGGAATCCTTTAAATTCTCATCTAATTTCCATCCCACAGGTGTTATTACAAAAGGTTTATTATGCTTGAAATTATTATTTTTCATAAATTGATGAATCCCATCATTCTCTTTTAAAAACAATGGAGTAACATCTTCCTTTTTGATTGAAAAATATTGAATACGTCCTATGGAATCGAGAGGTTGATTATTCCTATATAAATCTGTTACTACAGGATAAAACTTTTGGGAAATCAAACCCTTTGCAAGCTCTTTTGATTCGTCTTTTAGATCTGACAACTGAATTTCCTTGAATTTATCCTCAATATAAAGTTCTTTTACAACCTTATAATGCGGAACCATTTCCATCATTATTATTTCTAACACCCACGGGGTTACATCTTGAAAAACAAGAGCAGAATGGTGATCCTCGTAAATAACATCAGGTGCAGCGTAAAGGAAACATATTTCACTCATTTCATTTAGGCTATCAGCTGATTTGATAGTTTTAAATTCAAGTGCGTTAATTTGAAGCTCACCATCATCGTCACTGTCCTCAAAAAGACTGTCAAATTGTTTCTCATTAAGTTCTTCTATCCATTTTAAAGTGTATTCCTTTGGTTCTGAAACAAAGTCCTGTTCAAGTGGAGCGTATAATGTCCAACCATTTTGTCGTCTCCTTTTATACTTACGTAAAAAAAAAACAACCCCCCCTGATATGACTATCAATAATGTTTTCAGTATATTACTCATAAGATACCTCTATATTTTATTATATTCATTATTAGCATTGTTCCACTTCTGTTTAATTTCAATCGAAATATGCACATTATTTTATTGTTTAACAACCTTAAATATGTATTTCCTTATTACACTAACCTGCTTCATTAGTTGAAAAAGCAAAACGGGATCGCCGTATCCACCCCGTTATTGAAAATAAGCCCCCATTAGAGCTTAAGTACATTCCTTCACAAAAGGATTATATTCCAAAGTGTATCATGTATTTATTTTCATCTTTAGCCTGTAGAATTTTCGAAGCTAACTCATTAAGTTCAGCAGATTTTCTATATAATGTTGAAGTAGTAATCACATCAAGGAACATTGATAGTGATTCATGTGGAATAATTGTAATTCCCCAGTAAGCTAAACCAAATTCAGGTCGTTCAAGCGAATGAAAGTAGGTTCTCATAATAGTTAAATCCTGATTTAAATCAAGAATTATATCATCATCAACAGAAATACAATTAAATTTTTGTGGATTATACCCAATATTTTTTTCCGCATTTTCAATATTATCAATTATTCCAAATTCATGAACAGGCATTATTATCAACCTCCTGATACACATTGTATAATGCTTATTGCACCATACTGGCTGTTACTTAAATAGAAAATGACCTCCCCAGCGATCATTGCCGGAAAGCTTTTTACTCAAGCCCCCAGTTTGTTGAATAAGAATCTTCGTTTTTATCCTTCGTTAATTACTCCGTATCTATTTTGTTTTCCCATCCAAGAACTAGCATCACGCCACTTTAGACTCTTGGCACAAATCCAACTATTAGTGCCAAGTGTATAGTCTTCGGGTTCCCAATCATAGTCGTCAGCCCAATAAAATAAACCTTCATGTAAAATCAGTTTAGCATCATAAATAATTGAATCATAATTAATTGGACTCGGAACAATGTGAAATTGGGTTACGCCTTCAAAAAGCAACTCAATTGCTGAAGGGGCACGATACTGCCTTTGGAAAAGGATTCTTACATTAGTATCAAGTTCCGGTGATATCCCCATCGATAAATTTTCATCAACGTAACTCTCAGTCCACATGTACAATTCCTTTAGACAACTATCATGGAATCCACCAAATATGTCCAAAAGACTTTCAATATCTTTACTATCTTTGACTTCAATCCAATCCATCGGATGACCCCCATTCTTTATTAAGTAGTTCTATCACTAAACAATAGCACGTTTTACCATTTCCTTCTTCCACTTACATGACCCGATACCGGGAGAAGAAAAAAAGACGCCGCCTCCGCAACACCTTTTTTAACTCTAGCTCCCGTTACTTTAATTAGTTATGGGTGGGTTTGATGCTAAACAGTGTACGTGTTTTCTCAATATATTTTGCAGTACAGTGATAGGTCCCTTGCTTAACATCACTAAAATCATCAAAATCTCCAATAACAACAAAATCACCATTAATTTCTACGTGAAGTTCGTGGATAGTTGTTCTCCCCGTTGTTTCAAACTCTGTTACAACACATTGACCACTAGCAGTTTGAAAATTCTTATTTTTAATGGCAATATAATCCTCTGTATCCCAAATTATAAGTAACAAACATATAATTCCAAAAAAAGTTACTGTAATAACAACAGAATAAAAATCTTTATGTCCTCGTTTTTTTTTCACAAAAAAGATTACTATAGAGGAGCAAATGATTAGCCCAATTAATGCATAGATTATCTCAAACATATGATAATATTTTTCCTTTTCTTCTAATTTCTCGGTCGTATGAGCATGCCTTCCACTTCATATAAATCTTCCCATGTACATTAAAATGGACTATACGCAACAACTTATTTAACTATTCTTCTCCGTTTGTTCAATAAGAAAAGAGCTGCCGGGACAACTCTTTGTTGAACTCTCGCTACCCGCTAGCATTCCTGTAGAGAGTTAATTATTGACTTTGATAAAAAAAGAGCTCCTCAGTAAGATATGAGTATAGACACCACTCTAACTCAAACCTTAGGAGGAACCCCTACTATGAAGTTTAAAATGCAAGACAAGCAAAATCAACTAATAGAAAGAATTTCCGATAAACATCTCGTTGTTGGTGTGGACATTGCTCAACAATTTCACGTCGCTCGAGCAGTGAATTTCCGTGGAATTGTAGTCGGCGATCCTCTCACATTTGAAAATAACGAAGATGGATTTACTATTTTATTGCACTGGATTAACAAATTAAAAAGGACAAATAACTTAGTTACCACTATAGTCGGCATGGAACCTACGGGACATTACTGGATTAATCTATCAAAATGGCTTTTCGAACAGAATATTGATGTTGTAACAGTAAATCCGTACCATGTAAAAAGGAATAAAGAGAATCGAGATAATACCCAGTCGAAAAGCGATAAAAAAGATGCACTAGTTATCGCTGATATGGTGAAAAATGGTTACTATTCCATCGTTCATCCCACTTCTGAATCATTTGAAGAACTTCGTGTTCTTATGTCTAACCGTGATGTGATTGTGAAGCGTCTTGTTAGTTCAATCAACCAATTAAATCGTTGGGTAGATGTTGTCTTTCCAGAGCTTCGACAAGTTTTTAAAGACGTGAAAGGTAAAGGGGCAATCGCACCCCTTCGCTTATTTCCTACACCAATGGAATTGCGTTCAATGCAACCTCAAAACGTTGTTATCGGGTGGAAATCACTGATGAAGAGACAGCCTGGATTAAAAAAGGCCCAATTACTAATTCATTTAGC
>NZ_JAMAUV010000044.1:0-11172 GCF_023714155.1 Neobacillus sp. MER 74 | reverse complement strand
ACCAAGTAAGCGAAGAAGCGAAAATAGCTTCTCTTCTTAGAGTTGGTCAAAAATAAACCAAAACCGAGTTTAAGTAGGGAGCCTTGACAGTTTCGTTCATATCAGGAGGCTCCCCGGCACGCCCGCGGAAAGCGAAGTGCCTGGAGCGGAAATCAACAGACAAGTTTAATAGCCTATTTTAAAGAAATAATGTAAGGATTTCTTACACCATGGAGGACAGGTCCTGTCCTTCTGATTATAATCCACTATATGGAATCTATTCAGGAAGAAATATCTAATCCTTGATTCACACTTTACATAACATAAAAAAATTAACCTAAATCATACTACTATTTGTCCAATGACAGGAAGAATTAGAGATATATAATATAAGGTAGAGAAGTAGGTTTTTAACCTTTTGCTTTGCCTCAACCATAGGGACGGCAAATAGGACCCTGCTGGCAGGAGTTGAAGGATAGAGGGGGGATGTTATGGAGAGATGGTAAAATCCGCTGTTAATTTTTTAAATATTCGTTCAATTGAATTTACGCATCATTGTTTCACTAGAAAAGCATGTTAAATAACCAATAAGGGGGAAATTTGTTGAAAACGCAAATTGAACAAAATGGTATTGTTACCCTGACGCCTGAAGCAGCTAATGGTTTAAGTAACAGTGAAATGTGGAATGATGACCTGCGCCCAACAACTATGAAGGAACATTCATGGAAAGGGGTGAACTTTGCTACCTTATGGATTGGTATGTGCTTGTGTATTCCTGCTTATACGATGGCTAGTGGCTTGATTTCGTTAGGAATGAATTGGTGGCAGGCAATTGGAACAATTTTTCTTGGAAATGTCATTGTTCTTATCCCTATTTTATTAAATTCCCATGCTGGTACAAAGTTTGGCATTCCCTATCCGGTATTTGCTCGTTTATGGTTTGGCTCAAAAGGTGCCCATATCCCGGCTTTAGCTAGAGCGATTGTTGCTGCTGGGTGGTTTGGGATTAACACCTGGATTGGTACAGGTGCGATTGACACACTTTTATCGGCATCATTTGCTGCTTGGAGAAACATCCCAGGACATACGGCGATTGTATTTGCTTTGTTTTGGGGATTAAATGTAGTTGTTGCTTATAAAGGACCTCAAGCGATGAAAGTCCTTGGCTTAATTGCTACACCGATTGTAGGTATCTCTGCTATTATTCTTTTTATCTGGGCATATACGAATGCAGGAGGCTGGGGGCCAATCCTGGACACGCCATCAAAGTTCACGACCACAGGGGCATTTTTAAAAGTATTTTTCCCTGCATTAACCGGCGTCATTGCCTTTTGGGCAACCCTTGCCTTGAATATTCCTGACTTTTGCCGCTATGCGAAAAGTCAAAAATCACAAATGTTGGCTCAAAGTTTCTCTCTTCCACTTACCATGAGTATCTTCTCCTTTATTGGAATTGCAGTCACATCTGCGACCGTAGTTATTTTCGGGACTGCACTCTGGGATCCCGTTCAATTGCTTGCAAAATTCCCGCCATTCGTTATCTTTTTGGGAACATTAATCATTGTCATTGCGTCCTTAACGATTAATGTCGGGGCAAACATTGTTGCACCGGCCCGTGCCATTGAAAATCTAAATCCAAGACGAATTACCTTTGGCATAGGGGCAATAATCACTGGAATCTTTGCAATCTTAATGCAGCCTTGGTATATCATGGAGAACTTTGGAAACTATATTTTTGGCTGGTTGGGAACGTACGGTGCTTTACTGGGTCCGATTGATGGAATTGCCATTGCGGATTACTGGCTTGTTCGCAAGCGGCAAATGGCCCTTAACGAACTATATGATGTAAACGGCCGCTATAGTTATACATCCGGTTTTAATAAAAACGGTGTTTACGCCCTGATAATTGGTGTCGCTGTTCCTGTACTTGGACTTCTCATCCCAGGTCTTCGCTTTTTGTGGGAAAATGCCTGGACATTCGGATTATTTATCTCGATTATCGCTTACACCTACTTAATGAGAGGGGATCAAAGTGTTCTAAAACCAGGAGAATATGAAAAGATTACGGCATTCAAATCGTCAACTCCGGGTAATAAAGCAGATTCAGTTGCACATAATGAAACAGAATTCTTTTATTAAAAAAATGAGTGTCAGGCACCTTTGGGTGCCTGACACTCATTTTTGTTTTACTTCCTAGTATTAAAAATCCGATTATTTTGAAATATATCGGGAAATGTAGGATAATTACGCTTGGTATTTCTTAAATTACATTTAAATATACTCAGGCTATTAGCGGCCTTAGCTTAATTGGAGGGGATTCTTTATGGAAATAGGTGTAAGCACGTTTGTCGAGACCACGCCAGATGTGAAAACTGGGAAGGTGATTAGTCATGCGCAACGGATCCGTGAAGTGGTGGAGGAAATTGTCCTTGCAGATCTGGTTGGACTCGATGTTTTTGGTGTCGGTGAGCATCATCGCGAGGATTTTGCGGCCTCTTCTCCTGCCGTTGTGTTAGCTGCTGCCGCTTCACAAACCAATCGAATCCGATTAACCAGTGCGGTAACGGTTCTGTCTTCCGCGGATCCGGTTCGAGTTTTTCAGGATTTTGCAACACTTGATGCGATTTCAAATGGCCGGGCCGAGATCATGGCAGGCAGGGGCTCTTTTATTGAGTCGTTTCCGCTGTTTGGCTATGATTTAAAAGACTATGATGAATTATTCGACCAGAAACTAGAGCTATTATTAAAAATACGAGAGTCGGAGAAAGTGACCTGGGATGGCGGCCATCGACCAGCTATCCAAAATCTCGGTGTGTACCCTAGGCCGGTTCAAGATCCTTTGCCTGTTTGGATTGGAAGTGGAGGCAGTCGTGATTCCGTAATTCGTGCAGGTCTGCTGGGGTTGCCACTCGTTCTAGCCATTATCGGCGGGCGCCCGCTGCAATTTGAGCCACTTGTAAGACTTTATAAGAAAGCAGCCGTTCACGCTGGTCATGATGTGTCTAAACTATCGGTTGCCTCGCACTCGCACGGTTTCATTGAGGAAACGAGCGAAATAGCAGCTGAGAAGTTTTTCCCTTCTACCCAGCAGGTTATGAATAAATTAGGACGCGAGCGCGGATGGGGGATGTATGACCGTTCTAGCTTTGATGCGGCTCGCAGTTTGGAAGGAGCATTGTACGTAGGGGATTCGAAAACAGTAGCCGAGAAAATCATCCATTTACGGAAGAATGTTGGAATCACACGGTTTATGCTTCACTGTCCTGTTGGTTCCATGCCCCATAATGATGTAATGAAAGCCATCGAACTATTAGGAAAAGAAGTTGCTCCTATCGTTAGAAATGAAATAGGGAGATGGGAAGCTGAAAACGATCTGTGAATCCAATGAATCTGAAAGGTGATTAAAGTGGATGAACTTCAAAGTAAATGCTGGCTAATTAAGAATGTTTTTCAAATAGATGTACAAGCCATTGATCATCAATTTCAAACCATTTTACATATATCTGATGATAGTGACCCCCTCCTATTTGTGGAGGCACGCAAGAAAATCTATTTGGATCTTAAAAATGCATTAGAAGCAGCCAATAAAAATAGTTTTTGTTTTCATACAGATTCTTTCCAACTTTCGTATTTGGCAGCGGCCCTGCACATGGATGAACAATTTCATGGAATGGTTATCGTCGGACCTTTCATGTTAGAAAAGATCACTGACCATTTTATCTGGAGTGTTATCAGAGAAAATCGGCTTGAAAATAATTGGGGTAAACCCCTTGAGAAGTTTTATAAATCATTGCCATATTTGGGACAATCCTACTTAGCAATTGGTGATCTATTAGTGAATCTATTAACGAATCCGCGAGTTGACTCCCAATTTGTTACGGCTCTAAATCATAATGAGCATAATCAACCGGAGGTACAGCCTCTGGATTATGATCAAGATGGTATGGAGGTGAAGCTCAGATATGCCGCTGAAAAGAAATTTTTACATTTTATCGAAATTGGGGATAAAGATTCTGCACTGAAAGCATTGATTGATTTTACAGGTGACTTTTCCTATAGAGTTCCAGGGAATCCTTTACGGGCGAAAAAAAATCTTAGCTTTTCAAGTAATACAATGAATCGGCTGGCTGTAGCTAAAGGAGGGGTCGAACCTCAATATTTACATGCTATATCGGAAAAATTTGCATTTAAAATTGAGGCTGCTGTGACGATGTCCGATTTAGATGCAATAAATTTCAGTATGGTGGAAGAATATTGTGATGCGGTTAAAAATTTTGCAGTTAAAGGATATAGTACTGTTGTCAAAAAAGCGTTAATGTATATAAATGTCTACTTTAAAGAATCGATCAATGTACAATCTATTGCAGATGAAATCGGTTTTAATCGATCCTATCTTGCCAGGAAATTTAAAGAAGAATTGAAGATTAGTGTGATTGATTATATCCATAATAAGCGGATCAAAGAGGCAATATTTCTTATTGAACAAGGGCGGTTATCTATTACAGATATTGGTATTCAAGTCGGCTTTAGCAGCTATAATTACTTTTGTAAAGTATTTAAAAAAGTAAAAGGTATGACCGCTACGGAGTATAGAGATTGCAAATAGAAAGAAAAGGTGGGGCATGATAAATTCATGTCCTTTTTTATTTTAGGTGAAATGGCGAATTAAAAAATATCATTAAAAGCACAATATTATATAAAAAATATCAATAGTGTGTGTGAATATGGCCTGAAATTGCTAAGATGAAGTTGTACTTACTATTACTAGTGCTTACAAGTTTAGGAGGCATTAAAATGAAAGAAAACCATAAACAGCCGATTTTAGAAGTAAGAGTCAAGAACATCATTGAAGTGGATGGATTAAAATTTAAAGATTTAAATAATAGCGGGAAACTAGAACCATATAAGGATTGGCGTTTGAGTCCGAAAGAACGTGCGGAGAATCTAGTCTCATTAATGAATATCGATGAAAAGGTCGGAATGATGCTTATAAATACGCGTCAAATGGGACTTACTCAAAAAGATAAGAGTAAAACAAGTCATGATGGCGTGTTAGATGAAGGTATTGTTGAAAAAGGCGAAACTATTTTTGCTTTGGCGAAAGTATATGGCACAACGCATACGATTGAGAACATGCATCTGCGCCACTTTATTCTCAGAGATAACTGGAGCCCGGCACAAATGGCCGAGTGGGTCAATACCATGAATGAAGTTTGTGAGGGAACACGTCTTGGGATTCCTTGCTTAATTGCATCGAATTCCAGAAACGAAAACACAGAATTCATTTTTGGGATGAATGATGCAGCTGGGATTTTTTCTACTTGGCCAGGAACGTTAGGACTTGCAGCTGCAGCTAAAGGCGATATAAAAAATGGCGGCGATGCCTCCCTTTTTAGCCAATTTGCCGAAATCGCCCATGATGAGTGGGATGCTGTTGGGTTAAGAAAAGGATATATGTACATGGCGGATACTGTTACGGACCCGAGATGGCAGCGGATCTATGGTACCTTCGGGGAAGACCCGGAATTTATCTCGGATGCCATCGGCCGCATAGTTGACGGCTTTCAGGGGAAGGCCATTGGAAACCATAGTATCGCAATGACTACTAAGCATTTTCCTGGTGGTGGACCAAGGGAAAATGGATTTGACCCACATTATGAAGAGGGGAAATGGAACCTATACCCAACACCTGGAAGCTTAGAAAAGTATCATATGCCTCCGTTTAGAGCAGCAGTAGAGCATGGGACTTCATCGATGATGCCATATTATTCGATCCCTAGCATCAAGAAAAGTGCAGTACAAGAATTCGAAGGTGAAAGCATTCCATTCGAAGAGGTTGGTTTTACCTTTAATGATTATTTCTTAAATTCAATCCTTAGAGAAAAATTAGGCTTCAAAGGCTATATCAATAGTGACAGCGGAGTCACAAGTAAAATGAGCTGGGGCGTTGAAACCTTAAGCGAGGCGGAACGTTTTGCTAAAGCGGTTAATGCGGGCACCGATCTTATTTCTGATACGAACGATATTGAAAACCTTAAGACAGCAATCGAAAATGGCTGGATTAGTGAAGAGCGGATTAATGAAGCGAATGTAAGACTTCTTACAGAGATGTTTGCGTTAGGACTATTCGATGATCGTACCTATGTTTCTCCAGAGAATGCTGCTTCAGTAGTTAGTAATCCTGCTAGCTGGGAAGCCGCATATGAGGCTCATAAAAAATCAGTAACCGTACTAAAAAATACCAACCAGACCTTACCTTTAACAGCTGATATGCTTGGTACTAAGAAAGTTTATGTGGAAGTTTTCCACAAAGAACCAGAGCGGGCTGCAGCTTATACGGAAAATGCAAGACAGGAATGTCAGGAGCTTGGTCAATTTATCTTGACGGATAACTACGAAGAAGCTGACATTGCTATTCTCTTCTTAAGTCCCAAATCTGGAGCATATTTCAATGCAACCCCAGGATTGTTAGAACTTGAAATCTGCGAAGATAAGACAGAAACGGCATTAGATGGTACTACCTATCAGGAAACCACCTTAAGTGGAATGGCCCATCTTAAGGAAGTGGCAGACAGTATCCATATCCGCGGCGGAAAAGTGATTATGAGTGTGAATGTCATTTTGCCATGGATCCTTGGAAACGTTGAGCCTTTAGCAGATGTTCTAATCGCGGGTTACGATACCTACTTTAAGGCACAGTATGAAATTATGGCAGGTAATAGCCGCCCAGTAGGTGTTTTACCGTTAACATTGCCGGCGAGTGAAGCCGTCATTGCGGTTGATGAAGAAGGTAATTGTGTGTCAAGAAATGATGTACCGGGCTATGACAAGGATAAGTATATGCCGGAAGGTCTCCGGTACGCTTATAAAGATCGTGATGGTAATATTTATAAGCTTGGTCACGGATTAACATTTTAATATAAAGTAAAACATTCATAAATCAGAAACTCGCCCAAAAAGATTCGCGGCGAGTTTTTGTATTTAGATTGCTCCATTAAGGTTTTCTTTTGGTGATGCTGCTAAAATCAATTATAATACTAAGGAGAATAAAGATGGTTAAAGGACGGATACGATGACTTTTTTAGAAAAAATAGAACCACATGTAATTAGCCAGGATATCTTAATTCAAGAAATAGTGCTTCATGCCTTACACGATTATCCAAACGTTCCTGAAGAATGGACGTTAAGATTATTGAAGGAAGCGTTTACGAACGAGGACAAGCAATCGTCGATACTAATTTACATTGATAACATGAAGATCAATGAAGAGGGTGTCAAGCTTCTGTTAGAGAATATCCCAAAGATGGATAAGACCCAAATCCACTTGGCAGTGAATTTATTAGAACGGATCGAACCCATGCTTAGCCTTAAATATAAAGAACCGCTGCAAAAGTATCTTAATGAAGAGCATTGGTCTTTAGCTGAACTGATCGTAAAAGGGGGAGAGGAAGAAGTTTGGGAAGAATTTGCACAAAAAATCAATGCTCTCGACAAAGCCAAAACGTATGAACATTCACAATTTATTGAAGCGAAAAAACTTGCTGCTTGTATCGTTCAAAATGGCTGGATCACAGAAGAGGTTATCGAGGAAATTCTGCAAGAGGAATTAAACGAAAAATGGTTTTCATTTCATGGTATCTTGGCTGTATATATGATTGGAATACTGAAACTAGAAAAGTATATCCCCCTCCTAGCTAGTTTGTTGGACCGTGATGATGATACCTTGTTAGAAGAGGTTTCAGCCGCATTAATTGGTTTTCAATCGGATGATGTTGTACAGGCGGTAGAACCATATTTAAAAAATTCCGATTCGATTATTTATGCAAGTTCCGTTGTTGAAAATATTAAATCTGACCGGGCAGTACAGGCTTTAATAAAAGCTTATCGGGGGACAGATGAACTAGATGAACAAGATATGCTGATTGAAGCCCTCTGTCATCAGCTATCTCGAGAAGCATTACCTGTAATAAGTAATCATATGAAAAATGAATACTTCTCTGGCCTAGTTGATATTGAACAGACAGTTTATGGGTATTATTCCATTTTAGGCGAGTCACACCCGGAATTATTGGATTGGAAACTTGCCGCACTTGGAAGAGAAATTGATTTCAGAAATGCTAGCAATCGGGGTGGCAATCCCCAAAGTAGTCCGATTCAAAAGGAAAATAAAGTTGGCAGAAATGATCCATGCCTATGTGGGAGCGGTAAAAAATATAAAAAGTGCTGTGGCAAATAAGGAGAGATGCAGGATGAAGTTGGATAAGGTTCGTTGGGGAATTATTGGATGCGGTGACGTAACGGAAGTGAAAAGCGGCCCAGCTTTCCAAAAAATCAATCATTCAGAATTGGTAGCGGTTATGAGGAGATCAGGGGAACTTGCCGAGGATTATGCAAAACGGCATGGTGTCCCCAAATGGTACGATAATGCCGATGAACTCATTAACGATCCTGAGGTCAATGCAATCTATATTGCCACACCGCCAGGACCACATAAAGAATATACCATCAAGGCAGCAAAGGCAGGGAAACTTGTTTATGTAGAAAAGCCAATGGCTCGCAATTATGCTGAATGCCAAGAAATGATTGCGGCTTGTGAGGAAGCTGGTGTGCCCTTATATGTGGCGTACTATCGCAGGGCACAAGAGCGGTTTTTAAAAATTAAAGAGTTATTGGAAGACGGTGCGATTGGAGAGGTCCGTTTTGTATCGTCTACCCAATACCAAAAGGCTTCTGAAGACGTGTTGGATCCGCAACATCTTCCTTGGAGGGTACAACCCGAATTGGCCGGTGGGGGACTTTTTTTTGATTTAGCCAGCCATACGCTTGATCTTTTAGATTTTCTGCTTGGACCGATTACGTCCGTTCAAGGATTAGCTTCCAATCAAGCTGGGTATTATTCGGCGGAGGATATTGTAACGGGTACATATAAGTTTGAATCTGGGATCCATGGCGTAGGAAATTGGTGTTTCACGGCTTTTGAAGATGTCGATTTGAATGAAATCGTGGGGAGCGAAGGGAAAATCAGCTTTTCCACCTTCGGAAACGAGCCCATCGTTTTGACGACAGCTGGCGGAACAGAACAGTGGAGTTTCGAACGGCCACAGCACGTTCATCAACCACTTGTTGAAACAATTGTTGCAGACTTAACAACTGGTGGTTCCCAGTGCCCAAGTACAGGGGTTTCAGGTGCGAGAACGAACTGGGTCATGGGAGAAATGGTGAGGAATTATTACTAAACTAGTAATGAACTATTGTTGAAAAGGATATAGACTCATTGAAGATGCAGTATGGTTTTAACCATGCTGTATTTTTGTACATATGAAAAATGACACGGGTACTTTTATTTATTTTTCCAGTGTTTTTCATGTATGTAAGCGCATACATTGGTAGTGAGCACTGGAGGTGATGTTGATGATCTATCCTTATGGGTATGATTATATCAAGTACTTAAACGATAAAGATTCACATGGCATCACGTATGAACAATGGAAATGTAAAAATGGGAAAAAATACTCAGACAAGTGCAGACAATGCGGACATGGTAAAGACCGCTTTCAACCTTGTCCAAAGTGCAATTATTAAGCGCCTTTAGGCGTTTTTTTATTGATTTTTAACCTGAAGATGGGACGGCTGCTGTGGATTTTGAAGATGCAATTGCAGAACTATTTTTGGGGATTTCACTAAATATCGAATTCGCTGATTGGACGTGGAAATTCGCTGATAGAACTAGGATTCTTTGAGAGAGATTTCGCTATTCGCTCATTGAAGGGTAGAATTCGCTCAATAGATGCTAGAATTCGCTCATAAAATGCAAATATTCGCCCAGTACATCTAAAACCATCCAATCCTATAACTATAGAATTGGAAAATCATATAAATTTAAACTCAATTTCTCGTGTTTTTAAATAATTTTCTTTTATTGTCAAAAATAAGGTAACTTTTTCGGTAAAATTCATGATATTTTAAGAAAATCAGGATTTAGGAGATACTATTCAAGCAATAAATCAGAACAAGGAGAACATACGACCAATGAAAGATAAAATCCCTTCGTTATCGTCCAACTCATTTTATTTAGGCATGTTGCTAGCGGTGGTTGGAGGTTTTTTAGATGCCTACACTTTTATCAGCAGGGACGGTGTTTTTGCTAATGCCCAAACAGGAAATATGGTACTCCTTGCAGTTAAAGCTGCAAACAGGGAATGGCAAGGAGCGCTGCTTTATATCCCGCCCATTCTGGCTTTTATTTTAGGTGTTTTGGTCTCAGAAATTGCTAAGATTCCCCGGATAAGACATGTCCTGCACAGCTATAGAAGGTCAATTCTTATCTTGGAATGCTTGGTTTTAATTATTGTAGGTCTATTACCAAGCAGTGTACCGAATATCGTGGTAACTGTATGTATAGCGTTTGTCTCGTCTTTACAAATTTCCACTTTCAATAAACTAGACAAGTGGGCTTATAATTCAACGATGACAACAGGAAATCTTCGGACAGCCACACAAGCAGCCTATTTGGCTTTAAAAGAACATAATGAAGAAGCAAAAAAACAATTCAAAGAATTCTTTGCAATTATTCTTTCATTTTTATTAGGTGCATTAACCGGGACATTTTCCACCACCTTCATAGGGAACACATCAATCTGGATCGCCTCGGGTATCTTAGTGATTGCACTTATTTTGTACCATCGTGACCGGGGATATGTTAGCAAATCATTAACCTTTAAATAGATTGTAAGAAGAGGTTGGAACCCAAATCGGGTCCAGCCTCCGTTTTTTTCTATTCATATATTTCTATTCTAGCATTTCCAACTTATAAATGACCTCTCTAAGGGCTTCAATTTCATCGTCCCCTGAAACTTCCAAAATAATCTCTGCCTGTTTAGGAATCGCTAACGATAACAAGCCGAGGACCGATTTTACATTCACCTTTCGTCCTTTATACGTCAGAAAGATATCCGCATTAAATCGAGAAGCATGTTGAACTAATTGATTGACCGGCTGAGCATATAAACCTGCATTTCTGTTGATTGTCACTGTTTGTTGTATCATGATTTCCCCCCCAAGTGCTCTTTCGTATTGTCAAAACTTTTATATTAAAAAAGTTAATAATCCTTGATTTAAAGGGATTTAAATGCAAAAAACTTGCCACCCCCGTGAAATTAGGTTAAAAGTGAGGTTACCACACCGAACACCTAA
>NZ_JAMAUV010000043.1:0-11552 GCF_023714155.1 Neobacillus sp. MER 74 | reverse complement strand
CCCGTCCGCCGCTAGACTCCGAAGAGTCTCGCTCGACTTGCATGTATTAGGCACGCCGCCAGCGTTCGTCCTGAGCCAGGATCAAACTCTCCAAGAAAGTTGATTAGCTCATTTGTTACGTTGGCTCGTGTTCTACTATATTAATAGAAGAAACACGATTAATATTGTTTGTTGCACGATTTTGTTTGTTTAGTTTTCAAAGAACAATTCGTTTGTCAGAAGCGACATTTATTATTATATCAACTCTCTATCATTATGTCAATATAATTTTTTAACTTTTTCCGCTATCACTTTTAACTATTAAGTCTTCCGTTAAAAGCAACTTTATTATAATAACACCTTCATTTACATTTTGCAACAAGCAGTTTAAATTTTTCTACTGATTTATGGTCAACATTATTCTAGGAAAAATATTCATAGAATTTCCTTCAGATCTTCTCTTAGAATTCCATGACTATCACCCCCTTTCCTAATAATGAGAGTAAAATACAAAAAGCCAAGGAATTACCCCTTGGCTCATTGATTAGATTTAATGTTTGACAACTACAATCGTTCTCTTTGCACTCTTATTACCTGCCTTATCCTTTGCAGTTACAGCAAGTGTTGTTCCTTTTTTCTGTGCTTTGATTTTTACTGAGTAGTTTCCTTTTGAATCAGCTTTAGCTGAGCCAAGGGTTTTGCTTCCTACTTTCACGGTGACTCTTGAGTTCGCTTCTGCTTTTCCTTTTACTTTTTTATCATTATCATCTACTTTATAAACAGTTGGCTTTTTCGGTGGAATTACATCTGCAACAGTTACCGAAGCACTTGAACTTACATTCCCCGCACGATCTTTAGCACTAACGGTTAATTTCGCTCCTGCTTTTTGAACAGCGATCTTAACAGAAAACGCTCCATTCGATGCTGCTTTCGCCGTTCCTAATACTTTGCCTCCGTTTTTAACCGTAACGGTAGAGCCGGCCTCTGCTTTTCCAGTTACAACTTTGTCATTATTATCAACCTTTTTCACAACAGGTTTGCTTGGTGCAACAACATCTGCAACCGTCACGGTTACACTTGCACTAACATTCCCGGCGCTATCTTTAGCTGTGATGGCTAACTTTGTGCCCGCTTTTTGAACAGCTATCTTTGCTGAGAAAACTCCATTAGACGCTGCTTTTGCAGTTGCTAGTACTGTATTACCACTCTTTACCGTAATGGTAGATCCAGACTCCGCCTTTCCAGTCACAACTCTATCATTGTTATCAACCTTGTTTACACTCGGCTTATTGGGCGCAACATTGTCTACAAATCCAGTTACAATTGCATATAAATCTTCTTCTGTATTATCATCATATATGTCATTATCTAGGTCTAGAACACCCACATAGTATGTACCACCTTTAGCTTGGTACGCCTGGTACTCATACCCTTCCGCATCAACTTCAGAGCCTAAATATACTAATTTATCATTCTCAACAAAATCCTTTTGCACTGCAGCGAATCCTAGATCAATAGCACTTGAGTTAGCACCGCCAGCTACTAATAAAATTCCATCCCTAGGCACAACTACTTTATGAAAATCTAGATCATACAATGGAAGTAATTGACCAATCATTGGTTTTTCATAGGAAGTAGCGTCAGCAGAAACAAAATCATTGTTGGGCTCCAACTCAAGTAAATAATCTTGACTACTAGGAATACTACTACTCAAAGCCCCCATTTTATGAAAACCTTTTGCTGAATATGACGGAGAACCTTTTACTTCCTTTTGAAGTTGATTTAACGCATGAGAATCAATGATACCTTTTTGAAGTGGCTTTTCAACCTGACGTTCAATGAATTTCTTTGAAAAATCATACTTGTTTCCTTCTGCCTTAACAGTACCAATAGATGAACTTGAAACTAATAACCCGACAGCAACCAACGATAACAACCCTTTATTACGCACAAAACCCCTCCAACAATTCATTATAAAGAACACTAAGCTATACCTATACTACTACATACCTCCCAGCAAGACCATTAGATTCGATAGGCATTTTTCTACAAAAAAATAACCACCGGTACCGTAAAATAATATAATCACACAGGACTTTACTAGCAGAAAATCCCAATCAGACAGGAATAGAGAACTCAACTTAACCCCATAATAACTAATCTAGTAAATCCAACTCTAGTAATAATGTCGATAGGTGTCTTCTTTGAAGGGATTATGTTATGTAAATTAACTAGAATAATTCCGAATTTTTTGTTAAGTTAAAACTATCCATTACTAACAGGGGGGAATGAAGTGACAAAAGCATCTATCATAATTGGGATTATTTTAGCAGTTTTAATAGGCGTAAAATACGGAGGATTTAATTTCAGCGACAATAAGACCGCATCTGAAAAAAAACAAGAGAAGGTAGAAGCGAAAGCTGTTCAAGATAATGTCAAAAAAGAGAAGGAAAAGGAGAAAAAGAAAGCAGACAAGCAGCAGACAGCTAAAATTGGCGGAGTTCAATATGATATTGGGATTGATGGCAGTAGTTCACAAGAAGCGGTAATCGAAGTGATGCACAAAATGACACATCAAAAAGTGAAAGCAAAAGAAAAATGGGGAGCCATTCCGATGATTCCCGATACGATTAACCAAGTTTATACCATTGTGGAGAACAGTGAATTCGCGCAAAAAGCTGATTTACTAGCCATTTTAGGTAATTGGAAAAAGGGCATTTTTTCTGAAGTAGATGATGACCACAACTATTTCTGGACCTACCAAGGCGGGACAGTCGGCAAAGCTTATGGAATCATGAGCCAGTCAGAAGAAGAAACGTTCATCCGGAATAACTTTAAAGAAGAAGATCTTGTAAGTGAAGCAAGCTCCCAATAATAATGGGGGCTGTTATTTTGCCTCTTATTCCTACCGGTGTATCTTTTGGTAGACTAAGTAGATATTAAATGGGGAGTTAATTCCCCTCTCCTACCTAAAAAAACTTGCTCCTTTTCAACAAAAAAAGAACCACATGGTCCTTTATTAATAGATATTCTTACTTGGTTTACCACATCTGATGCATTTACTAGTGTAATAACTGTACTTATGTCGTCTGCGAAAGAGACACAGAATGAATTTAAAACTCAAATAGAACCACTCCTTCTGAATGTTAAATCAGGCTGTCCAGCCATCATAGTTCCATCTTTGATCAGTGACTTAGCATCTCTACTTTTCAAGAGGTTTGCCTTTCACAGGTGGAATAATTATCTAATTTAATATTAGCACTCTTATAGTATTTTCAGAAGACTAACATTTCGACTGCAATCGACAAAATTATTAGAAATGTTAGTCTCTTCACAGATCAAATACCACAAGTATGGTCTTCAAAAAAATCCCACTTGAGCATTCCGAATTCGGGCATTATCGCGACCCAATACGGGGTGGAGAAATAGCCGCACAAGATGTTCCACTAAAGGATAAGACGGTCATATATATTAACATAGGCTTAGTTAAAGATGGGATGCCTACTGCGATCCCTTTCTTATTGACCATCAAAGCAGATCAATAAAATAACGAATATCCCTCACACAGGTGGAGGGACATTCGTTATTTTTGCTTTCCAATCTCTGCTCTATTAGGGGCTAGTGGCGGCTGTTCCAACCATTTATTCTGTACCATAAGATTAAACCATTTCTTGGTACCCGTTAGATTGCCAAGGATAAAGCTTTCGTAAGTTGTAACAAGGTCTGTTCGCATAGAAGAGGCTAACCCTGCCCCGTAATAGTTTTGTGCTGCTTGGAAGAAGAAGCCTACATGATACAACATTAATTTATCAGAAAAAGGAGAGACTGTTGATGTCGTTACCTCTGTTTCCCACGATTTTGGAACTGGTAAATTATCTGCCTGCATGATTTTAGACAAGGATTTTATACGTTTATCAGCCACTTCCACAGCATACGTGAAAAAATTCCTTACTTCCTTTGTTTGAGCCACTTGACTAAATCCAATACCAAGTGTTTTTGCCATAATGCTTTTCTTAATGTTTAATGAAATACTTATCATTTCTATTGAGGATAATCGTCTTTCTTTTCCGAAAAGCCCGTCTGAAAAATCTGTGCTAGAAATAAATTCAGGTTCGTCTGAAGGATAAAAGAAAGGATCTCTTTGAAAATCCCCTTTTTCAAGTAATAAATCAATTGTATTCTGATACAATCTTTTTGCATCGTTATCACAACGATCGTAAAAATCTCTAAGTTCTTTTCTTACAGAAACACTAAATGCAGTGGTATGCCCTAACAATCCGTGCAATGTCATAATATGTAAATAATTCAAACAATAGATATCAGAATAAAGTCTCCCTGCTCCTTCATTCAGATCCGATTCAGTAAATCCAATGGGAACGGGAAATCCTTCTTTTTCTAAAAAGCCTTTTAAGGCTGTCTTCTGTTTTTCGAAAGTCTTGATCGCATCCTCAAAAATATTCTTTATTGATTCATCTTCAATAATTGTAAACATATATCTATTTACAACATCTGTCATGGTACCATTTACATACTCGCCCCATAGCGTTCCTATTTCGGAAGATGTCAGTTTAATCTTGTCCTGTTCCATATTATCACCTCCTTGTTATTATTTACTGATTCAAAAGGAGTTATGAAAATTAACCAAACCAAAACATTTAATAGAAATGATGATTTATCTAAAAAAGGACTGTACAATTTTCTTTTTTTTATTTATACTGTATTATAACAACAGAAACATTTAATAACTGTATTAATAAAGGGGGATTTACAATGTTAATGAGTCCAGTTGAATTTTTTCGCAATTTGCCAAAGAAGGAATGCACAGAATGCGGGAAGCATATGCAAGAGCAAGCAGAAAGTTACATGATGGATTGTGAACAATGTTTATCCAAAAAAGAAAAGTAAAGTTTGTTAACCCTCCAGCATATTGCTGGGGGTTTTTTATTTTCTTATAAGCGAGAGAGAACTCCCAAAAAGACTGTTATATTGTGAACACTTTCACCCAAACTACCGGGTGTATTACTTAATGATCCGGCAGCTTTTCTTGTTGAACTAAAGTGACAGGTAGATTTAACGAAATCAAAAATGTTGATGATTTTTGTGTTAAAATTTTTGTGGATGAATTAAAGGAGATTTTCACATGAATTTTTTTAAAAATACCTTATCTTATTTGTTTATGTTACCTGCCATCCTAATAGGAACTTTTGCTATGGTTTCAACTGGTGTGTCACCAAGCATTTGGATTCAAAACATACTAATCTGGTTATTGGGAACTTTTTTGGGTTCTATTTATTTAATGCGTAATAAGGAAAAAAGATTAAGTAAAGGCAATTTTCTTCCAACCGTTGTAATAATAGCTTTATTAGTTTTTCCCTTCTTTTTTAACAGTTCCGACGGGATCCATCGCTGGTTAACTTTTGGACCCATTAATGTATATATAGCAAGTATTATTTTGCCACTATTAATTATTCAGCTATGGAAATTAACATTAAACCACCATGAAATCTATTCAATAGGATTTTACTTTATCACCTTAATTATATTGTTATTTCATCCAGATGCAGGTCAATTAACCGCATTTGCATGTGCAACGACTATTATTTTGTGGAAAAAGAATCGTCATTGGATGATAAAGTTTGTAAGTCTTATTCTTTCTGTCGTCTTTGTTATCATGTCGTGGGTTTTTCTCGACGATTTAGCACCAGTTCCTTATGTAGAAGATATTATCTTTTTAGTGGCAGACCTTGGCATGGTCTGGTTCGTTATAGGTATTTTGTCTTTACTATTATTATTAAGCCCATTCTTTTTTTACGGTAAAAGAAATATCATATCCTTAACGTTAGGAGTTTATTTCTTAATGACGATGATTGTAACTTTATTTGGGAATTTCCCATTACCAATCATGGGATATGGAATATCACCTATCATCGGTTACTTTATTGCTATCAGTTGGGTTAAAAGGAATACATAAAGATTGATTACGTACGGGGGCATTACTTGAACAACGGTAATGCTCTTTTTTATTGAAGTAACGGGGCAGGTTTGTTTAAGAAGGAAATAACTACTTTATGTTTGAATTATCCCTTAGATTAAAAAGCTAATTAAAAATATACCCCTCACTAATGAGGGATATATCTTATTTATCTTGTGCAAGTTCTTTTCTATTGGGAGCAAGTGGTGGCTGTTCTAACCACTTGTTTTTCACCATAATATCGAACCAATTTTTTGTTAATGCTAATGTTTTTAGAATTGTTTTTTCATATACAACAGCTAGGTCTGTTCGCATGGCTGATGCTAGACCTGTCCCGTAATATACTTGTGCAGTTTGAGCCAAGAAACCCATATGATACAACATTAATTTATCTGAAAAAGGAGAGTCTTTTGACGTTGTAACCTCTGATTCCCACGACATTGGAATTGGCAAATTATCCTTGTGCATAATTTCTGAAAGGGCTTGTATGTTTTCATCTGATTTTTTTTCTAATTCCTCAAAAAACTTTCTTATTTCTTTCGATTCGGCGACTTGACTGAATCCGATTGAAAGAGTTTTTGCCATAATGCTCTTTTTAATGTTAAGAGAAATACTGATTATTTCTGTAGCAGATAAAAGTCTCCCTTTACCGAAGAATCCATCAGTAAAATCTTTGGTAGAAATAAATTCAGGGCTCTCTTTAGGATAGAAATAGGGGTCTCGTTGGAATTTTCCTTTTTTAAGCAATAACTCAATGGTTAAATCGTACATACTTTTTGCATCATTATCACATGAATTGTAAAATTCCCGTAGATCCTTTCTGACAGAAACACATAAAGCAGTTGTATGACCCAACAAACCATGCATAGTCATAACATGTAAATAATTTAAGCAGAATGTGTCAGAAAACAATCTCTCTGCACCTTTATTAAGGTCGGACTCAGTAAATCCAATAGGAACTGGAAATCCCTCTTTCTCAATGAAGGAAACAAGCTGCTTCTTTTGCTTTTCCCATGTCTCAATGGCAATTTCAAAAACTTTTTTTATTGATTCGTCTTCCAAAATAGAAATCATATACCTATTTACTATCTCGGTCATAGTTCCGTTAACATACTCCCCCCATAGTGTTCCTATTTCGGAAGATGTAAGTTTTAAATTATCATTTTCCATTTGTTCTCACCTCTTCCGTATTTTTTACTGACACAGAAATATATATGCGTTTCTTTGGACTTAAACCTTTTAGATGATAATAGTTGAGCAGTTTCTTGTTGAACGGGTGCGATTGTTCAATAAGGGCAGTTGCTTTCCTTGTTCCACTAACGAAGCAGGATAGTTGAATAAGATGGAGAAATTGTATTTTGGGGAGAGTGTCTTTTTGATGTTAAAAGATTTTTGTAAATGTAAAATTACTAATTCATTTAAATTCGAAGCGGATTTTTCAGCTGATCCAATTTGGTGCAACGTATGTGGTTGGAATCTTGATATAGAGGATTTCCCTTTATCAGATAAATTACAGGAAGAACTATTTGAATGGGTAAGTGAATATGGTAAATGGATTGATTTAGAAGCCGATTCATTAATAGAAAATGGATTAAAACTAGTGGAAAATCACAATGAAAAAGGATTTCAATTATTTCAAGAGGTGAAGAAACAGTTAGGAGAACAATTTCCAATCGTATTTGTTCCATCCAAATATTAGAAAAAATTACTTCCGGGGACAAGAGCGGTACAAGGGTTGCTGCGGCGGTTCCTTTTTTTCTTATTGAACAAACGAGGCAGTATAGTAAAAAAGAAAAATGCTAACCATCTGATTAATTTTATGGAAAATACCATATCATAAATTTGAGGTGAAATAATGAAAAACACAAAGTTATTTTTTCTAGCTATGCTAATTACTCCTTGGTTAACTATTCCGTTACTGGGTAGAAATGCATTTAAAAAATATGTCCCAGCCGCAATATTTATGTGTACACTTGTAAAAGCAACAGATTTTTACGGTGAAAATAAAAAATGGTGGCGGTTTTATAAAGGAATACCTCCCTTTGGTAGCATGAATTTTTTTAATTTTGGTCCTTACTTTGTTACAAGTCTTTGGATGTTAAAATCGTTTTATGGAAAATTTTCGTTGTATTTAATTTCAAGTGCTATTCTTCAAAGTTTATTTACCTTTCTAGGGCTAAAATATGTAAAACGTTATAAAATATTTTCCTTAGTAAAATTAACAACACTCCAATATTTGATAATGGACTTTTTAAGAGCAATACTCCTATATGCTTTTCAATATATTGGTGATTTTAAAAACCAGATTTATAAAAATTAGAAAAACACTTCAAAAAGTAAAATGGCTCTTGTCTGGGTAATTTTTGTTGCATTTATCAAATATTCATCTCAATTTGTGAAGCAGTGCACTTAAAGTAACTGGGTGCAAGAGTTAAATAAAAGGATCACTTCGGCGGTCTTTTTGCTTATTGAAGTAACTGGGTTAGTTCAAATAAATTGGCATATTTTTCTTGAATAACTAAAATGGTTTTTTTGCTAAGATGGAAAGTAAAGTAATTAGAATGGAGTATAATAAAAGCATGCTTTCTTTCTTAAATAAAATTATTAATACTTTTTTTGAAAAGTCATCAAGAAGAATTAAACCAATAATGTTTCTTCAACTAATATTAGCGGCTTTTGCAATATTCATTTGGTTTCAAGCAAGAAATGTAGCTGAAACTCCTGTTTATTACACATATTCTGGGATTTTAAGAATTATAGCGGGTTTTGTACTGCTATTAAGAGGTATTGAAATCTGTATTATTAACAAAAAAGGTAAAAAAGAGTATATAATCTGGTTTGTTTTAGCATTAATGTTTTTTGGAATGGCTATTGACCAGTTTTTCTTAAGCTAACAGATGCGATACTTCAAGTAGAAGGTCGCCTTTTTTCTTTTTCCACAAGAAGATTGTGAAATGTTGTACTTAAATTATCGGGTGCTTTTGTTCAGGATGATGTGATCGCCTCGGTGGTCTTTTTTGCTTTTTGTGCTCACGGGGCAGTTTTTTTGAAGAAAGGAATTAATTATTAATGCCTCATTTGACACAGAAAGCGACGAAAAAGAAAAAAACAGAAAAAGAATCACCCTTTTCCTGTTTGATCTTTGATATCCAATAGTAACCGAATAATAACAAAACTAAATATAGTCGAAATGAAAGCAGCGACCAAGCCTAGTGAGATAATGGTACTGTCTTTGTTTTTCTTAAACATAAGTTTCTCCTTTGTAAACAATTGTAAAGTTAGTTTATCCAAGTATAACCAATTATTTGCATCTATTTCATAAATACTTACGTCATTGAACGAAGAAAATGTGCAGTAAATGAGAAAGGGCTTGTTAAACTAACGGGTGCAAGAGTGAAATAAAGCAACGCTATCGTGAGATGCGTTGCTTATTTATTCTAAAAAAACTTCCTATATAATTCCTGCCTGATGCTTCCGCTTAACTGGGCATATATCCGGGTGGTTTCACTTTTTTCATGACCTAATAGGCTTTGAATAACATCTAGAGGTGCTCCATTATTCAATAAGTGGGTTGCATAGCTGTGCCTTAGTTGGTGCGGATGTATGCCTTTGTTTATGCTGGCACGGTTTGAAATCCGTTTAATAATGTATCGCATCTGGGCAATGCTCATTCGATGAGGATCCCGTTCAGTGACAAAAATAGCAGTGTCCCGGTCTTCACGATTATCTAGGTATCGCTTTAACCAAATTTCGCAACGGATATTGAAATAGACTTCCCGTTCCTTATCGCCTTTACCTCTGATAATGGCGGATCGGTTCACCCAATTAATTCTGCCTCTATCTAAGGTAACAACTTCTCCTATTCGGCATCCAGTGGAGAACATGAATTCAAACAGAGCATGTTCCATTGGTGAACAACAGGCTTCCCGTAAATGTTCAATTTCCATTTCGGTCAAAAATTTAGGAATTCGTTTCCCGGTTTTAGGTTCTTTTATTTTAGCTGCTGGGTTTTTGGGAATATGCCCTTCTTCATGAGACCATCGAAATAATGATTTCATAAAACGAATTCGATGAGCCAAACTTGCAGGCTTAAGACTTTCACTTGATTTTGCTAAATAAGCTTTTAATTGTTCTGTAGTGATCTTATCAAGTTGAACATCATTAATAAAGCGAATAAGTAAGCTGGACTGTAGTTTATATGCTTTTAATGTTTGCGGTGAAAAGCCTTCAATGCGTTTATCAGATTCATACGTTTCCCATGCTTGAGATAATAACAAGTTCATCTCTTCCCAAAAAATTCTTTTTTCAGGAATTATTGACCGGTTTTACAAAATTGAAACGGTGGTTCTTCTTAAGCTAAAGAAGCAGGTTTGTTTAATAAGGATTAAAATGGAGGGCATATATGAAAAGAAAATCTATTCATGAGTTAGAACTGGGTGATTTTGATGTTCATCCAGTTTGGAAAGCCGTTGAATTTGATGCAGATGAACTGGATGAAGTAGTAGAACCTTTTGAAATTGATAAAGATGTTATTGACTTTCAAGAGGATTATTGGGTGAGGATAAAAGGCGTTTTGAATGATGGGTCAGAGATATATGGAATTGGTCAAATCAATATTGAAGAGGGGAATGTTTTTTCGATGTCCTTTTTTGTAAAAGGAGACTGGGAAGTTCTACATCTCCCACCAGCACCTGACTTTGTACTAGAGGTAACAGGTCCTATTCCATTTGCTTCAAAATTATCAAAGGAAATAAATTGTGTTTTTCCAATGAAAGTTTTACCTAATTTGGCAAAAGAAATTACTCATAAAGACATAATTAATATCATCGAGACATAAATTCCTTATTTAAGTAACGGGCGCTTGAGTTAAAAAAGGATTGCAACGGCGATCCTTTTTCTTATTTCGCTAACTAAACCGTCTATCTGAAAAGGGAAACTTAAAAATAAAATATTCGAAATAAAATAAAAGTGATACTATAAAAAATATATCCAAAGCTGAGACGAGGTGTGTTTAATGAATCACATAGAGAATATTTTTGACTTTATAATGGGGATTGGATTTAATGCGTTAATAATATTGGTTTTATTAAGTCTTAAGGGTAAAATAGACCTGCAAAAAAACGGTTATCTATATTAAGTCTAATTTCAACTATTATTTTCACTATTATTCCAACAATTGGTTATCGGGTTGAAAAAGATACGAGTACTTATTACTTTGGTTTTCCAGCGGATGGGTTTGTTTATGATGGAAGGCACTTAACTTTTGCTTCGTTAGGACTTATATGTAACTTTTTCTTTTTTTATTGGGTAATAAAACTTATATTAAAAATTTGGAAAGTACGAACTGTAGAGAAATGATTGCTAATGAAAGGGGGTATAAAGCAATGTTGCAAGTTTTTCAAAGAAGATGAGAACGAAGAAAAAATAGGGCCTCGAGCCCGGCAATACCGCACAACATTTATTTTAATTAGAAATAGTGAGCCATGAAGGACTCGAACCTTCGACCCTCTGATTAAAAGTCAGATGCTCTACCAACTGAGCTAATGGCTCGTACTAATGGTGCCGGCGAGAGGACTTGAACCCCCAACCTACTGATTACAAG
>NZ_JAMAUV010000042.1:0-14288 GCF_023714155.1 Neobacillus sp. MER 74 | reverse complement strand
TAAATAGTCTGGCAGCAATGGCGAGAAGGTCACACCCGTTCCCATACCGAACACGGAAGTTAAGCTTCTCAGCGCCGATGGTAGTTGGGACACGCGTCCCTGTGAGAGTAGGACGTTGCCAGGCATAGCAAAGACAACCTGAAAAGGTTGTTTTTTTTGCGTGTGAAAATAAATAAGTTACCGAAGAGGATGAAGAATCCTTCCACGGTAACTAAAAATTGTCAATTTGATTTTTCCATTAAATACTGAAAAACCAAGTATGGCCCCTTTTGTAACGTGACATCCAGAAATGAGCAAATGAATGGATAATCCTGGTTTGGCATCATTTTTGTCAACTCACTCCACCACTCTGTTTCATATCGAGCAATCATACTTAAATTGTAAAGTAATAAATAATGAATGAGCAGCTCAGGAAAATTAAAATAATGGTCCTTGTTCAGGGGCAGAGCATAATAATTTTCCTCGAAATGAAACTTCAAAGGCGAGCTTCCAACAGAGGATGCCGGGTTCACCCGAAAAGACAAGCCTTCCTCAGAAAACTCCACACCCTTTTCAAACTTGGAGGCCAAGAATTCCTTAAACCGATTTTCAGTCATATGGAATTGATCTAAGATGGTTTCGGGCACATGAAATTGTTGATGGTCGGACTCTACCTTAATGAATGTCCTTTTCCCCTCAAGTAAAAAGAATAATTCATCAAGCTCTGGTATAAGCTTAAGTAATTCCTCCATTATGACTTTTTCCCCTTCCAATTGTTTCATGTGAAACAATTTTTCAGAGATGAAGGGGAAAAGTCCATTTTTTTGAAGTTTCACTTCATCCTGGAAGAATTGATAATTTTGTTTCTTTCTTTTCCTTGTTGAGACACCATGAGCCAAAACAGCCGTTGTTTCGGGATAAGCAGGATCTATTGTTAATATACATGCCTTAATTAAATGGACAAGACCATAAAAAAGTAAAATTGGTTTAATAATAAGTGGAGAACTGCTGGCTTGTTGATAATAAATTTGCCCATGTTCCAGATAATATAAAAATGGATAACAGTTTTCATAGCTTTTTTGCTCTGGATTCTCGATATTCCGTTTTTGATAACAACTTTTTAAAAATTGCTGGCAATATTCTGCCGAAAAGAAACAAGAGAAGCTTTTCCAATCTTTATATTGAATACCCAAGACTATATCACCTTTTTCAGAAGAATCAGACTAATATTTATTCCTTGACAGTATTTTATCCAATTGATAACCTACAAATAATATTTTTTTTCCTGGGGGCCTGAAAAATGTGGGAAAGTAAGTTTGTAAAAGAAGGTTTAACGTTTGATGATGTTTTATTAATTCCTGGTAAATCAGAAGTATTGCCTAGAGATGTAAATCTGCAAGTAGAACTATCGCCAAGTGTAAAGCTAAATATTCCTATCATAAGTGCTGGGATGGACACAGTAACAGAATCTGAAATGGCCATATCAATGGCTCGGCAAGGCGGCTTAGGGATTATTCATAAGAATATGACGATTGAGCAGCAAGCAGAGCAAGTGGAGAAGGTAAAGAGATCAGAAAGCGGGGTTATTACTGATCCATTTTTCCTAACTCCTGAGCATCAAGTGTATGATGCGGAGCATTTAATGGGAAAATATCGTATTTCCGGCGTACCAATTGTTAATAACTTAGAGGAACAAAAGCTTATCGGGATTATCACCAATAGGGATCTTCGCTTTATCCAAGATTATTCATTTAAAATTTCCGACGTTATGACTAAGGAGAATCTTGTGACGGCCCCAGTTGGAACGACATTAAAAGAGGCAGAGAAAATTCTACAGCGTTACAAGATAGAAAAACTACCGCTTGTTAATGAGCAGGGTGAGTTAAAAGGATTAATCACAATTAAGGATATCGAAAAGGTGATTGAATTTCCAAACTCTGCGAAAGACAGTCAAGGACGTTTATTGGCTGGAGCTGCGGTTGGAGTAACGAGCGATACGATGAAACGAGTAGAAGCTCTTGTAAAAGCCAATGTGGATGTAATTGTGCTTGATACAGCCCATGGACATTCCAAAGGTGTCCTCGATATGGTAAAGGAAATTAGAGCTGCTCATCCAAAACTCACGATTATTGCTGGGAACGTGGCAACAGCTGAAGGAACCAAAGCCTTAATAGAAGCTGGTGCCGATGTGGTCAAAGTAGGAATTGGACCTGGTTCGATTTGTACAACAAGGGTCGTTGCCGGTGTAGGTGTTCCACAAATTACAGCCGTTTATGATTGTGCAGGAGAAGCGATGAAGCATGGCAAGACAATCATTGCCGATGGCGGCATCAAATACTCAGGGGATATCGTCAAAGCTCTTGCAGCAGGCGGATATGCCGTTATGCTGGGCAGCTTATTGGCGGGGGTAACCGAGAGTCCAGGAGAGACGGAAATTTTCCAAGGACGCCGCTTTAAAGTGTATCGCGGGATGGGTTCAGTGGCTGCGATGGAAAAAGGATCAAAAGACCGTTATTTCCAAGAAGATAATAAAAAGTTCGTACCAGAAGGAATTGAAGGACGGATTCCTTATAAAGGGCCTTTAGCAGAGACTGTATATCAACTTATCGGCGGACTCAGATCCGGAATGGGTTATTGCGGAACCAAAGATCTAGAGGAATTAAGAACAAAAGCACAATTTATTAAAATGACAGGTGCGGGATTAAGAGAGAGTCATCCACATGATGTTCAAATCACAAAAGAGGCTCCGAATTACTCTCTATAACAACAAGACAGAGAAGCGATGACTTCTCTGTTTTTTATGTAAAAATACCTAGAAACTGAAAAAAATAGCCATAAGATGGTTCATAGCTCCGTCTATGATTTGCTATTGACTTATGTTAAAATAACCAAGGTGTATAAATTCATGGAGGGCGTTAAAGTGAACAAACATTTTTATCAGAAATGTATGGCCAGTGCGCTGGCACTTATTTTATTTTTTGGACTATTTGCTGGTGTTGATATAGCGAAGGCGGATGCAGCATTAAATGTGAATGCAGACGGAGCTATTTTAGTTGATGGACAAACAGGTAAGGTTTTATATGCAAAGAATGCTGACAGTCCATTAGGGATTGCCAGTATGACAAAGATGATGACGGAGTATCTTTTACTAGATGCCGTGAAGCACGGTAAGGTCAAATGGGATCAGGAATATACGGTAAGTGAACTAGTTTATAAGATTTCACAGCCAACGGGTTTATCGAATGTCCCTTTACGCCTTGGTGAAAAATATAATGTTCGAGAATTATATGAAGCGATGGCTATTTATTCTGCTAATGGGACAACCATTGCACTTGCTGAAGTCATTGCCGGTTCGGAAACGAATTTTGTCAAGTTGATGAATGAAAAAGCAAAGAAACTTGGATTAAAAAATAGTAAATTTGTGAATTCTACTGGCTTAAATAATAAGGATTATAATGGTGAGCAACCAGAAGGAACTGGTGCTGAAGAAGAAAATGTGATGTCTCCTCGTGACGTGGCTACATTAGCCTATCATCTCATTAATGATTATCCAGATGTTCTAAAAACAGCGAGCACGCCTAAAAAGGTATTTCGTGAAGGTACAGATGATAGAATTGTAATGCAAAACTGGAACTGGATGCTGCCAACATTAGTATATGGATATGAAGGTATGGATGGGCTCAAAACCGGTACAACTGATTTTGCAGGATACTGCTTTACAGGGACAGCGAGCAGAGATGGAAAACGATTTATTACCGTTGTCCAAAATGCAAAAGATGATAGCGGAAAAAATGATGGTTATAAAGCGCGTTTCGGTGAAACGAAAAAAATGCTAGATTATGCTTTTACAAATTATGCAAAGGAAGAAATTACTCCTAAGCATTACCAAGTAAAAGGTCAAAAAACGGTTCCTGTTACAAAAGGAAAAGAAGACCAGGTTAAAATCTATACAAAATCAGCCATTAGCATGATGATTCCAAATGGCAGCAAGCAAGACTACAAACCAGTCTTAGTCCTTGATAAAAAGAAATTGACGAAAGATGGTAAGCTAACAGCACCAATTAAGAAGGGTGAAAAAGTTGGTTATGTAACCATCGCACCAAAAAATGGTGAAAAGGTTAGTTTCTTAACTTCAGAGGGTCAACAATCGATTAAGGTTGATGTGATCGCTGCACAAGATGTAGAAAAATCAAACTGGTTTGTGTTAATGATGAAAGGCATTGGTAACTTTTTTGGAGATGTTTTTCATGGGATTTCCTCTACTGTTAAGGGATGGTTTTAATTTATATTTTAACGAAAGCTAAGCAAAAACAATTTGTTTAAATTGGTTGCTTTTGGATAATATATATAGTAAATTAATAAATACAAAATCATAAATAATGATCAAAGCAATGAGAGGAACTAGTAACAAGAGACTCATTCTACAAGAGAGCCGGTGGCTGGTGTGAACCGGTGGATGAAACTTGTGAATCCCTCCTCGAGCAAGGTGCGGAACATCTCATCCTGAGATCAGTAAGTACTTTCGGTAGAAACCGTTAACGTTTTTTGAGGTGGACAGTTTATTCTGTCAACCAGGGTGGTATCGCGAGTAACTCTCGTCCCTGTTTTAGGGGCGGGAGTTTTTTGTTTTTTATGTGGTAATGCGAACCGCACGGCATGGTCTAAAATAATAAAATGAGTAAAAAGGAGTGCCATATTTATGTTAGATATTAAAGTGTTACGAGCTGATTTTGCAGAAGTAAAAGAAAAACTTCAAAAGCGGGGGGAAGATTTATCTGCTCTCGATCAATTTGAAGAACTAGACCAAAGAAGACGCGAATTGATTGTCGAAACAGAAAAATTAAAAAGCCGCCGCAATGAGGTATCACAGCAGGTTGCATCTTTAAAGCGAGAAAAGCAGGATGCTGACCATTTGATCAAGGAAATGCGCGAGGTGGGTGACAAGATTAAAACGTTTGATGATGAATTACGTGTAGTAGAAGAGTCATTAGAACTTTTGATGTTGAGCATCCCGAATATCCCGCATGAAAGTGTTCCAGTGGGCGAAACTGAGGATGATAATATCGAAATACGACAATGGGGCAAGGTGCGCGAGTTTGAATTTGAAGCCAAACCGCATTGGGACGTTGCCGATCAACTAGGAATTCTTGATTTTGAAAGAGCCGGGAAGGTAACAGGTAGCCGCTTTGTCTTTTATAAAGGACTAGGTGCTCGTTTAGAGCGTGCGTTAATGAGCTTTATGTTAGATCTTCATGTCGATGAGCATGGCTATACAGAAATATTGCCGCCGTATTTAGTCAACCGGGCGAGTATGACTGGAACAGGCCAGCTTCCTAAGTTTGAAGAAGATGCGTTTTTGATTGAAAACGAAGATTACTTCTTGATTCCGACAGCGGAAGTTCCTGTAACTAATCTTCATCGCGATGAAATATTAAGTGCTGAAGCCCTGCCGATCCGCTTTGCTGCTTACAGTGCATGTTTCCGTTCTGAGGCTGGCTCTGCGGGCCGTGATACACGCGGTTTGATTCGTCAGCATCAATTTAATAAGGTAGAACTTGTGAAGTTTGTTAAGCCTGAGGATTCTTACGATGAGCTTGAAAAGCTGACACGAGATGCAGAAAAGGTATTACAATTACTTGAGCTGCCATACCGTGTGCTAAGCATGTGCACGGGTGACCTCGGCTTTACCGCTGCGAAGAAGTATGATATTGAAGTTTGGATTCCAAGCTATGGAACGTATCGCGAAATTTCTTCTTGCAGTAACTTCGAAGCCTTCCAGGCAAGACGGGCAAACATTCGTTTCCGCCGCGAACCAAAGGCAAAGCCGGAGCACGTTCACACCCTCAATGGTTCTGGCCTTGCGATTGGCCGTACGGTCGCCGCCATCTTAGAGAATTACCAACAAGCCGATGGCAGTGTCGTGATTCCAACCGTACTGCGTCCATATATGGGCAACCGTGAAGTCATAGCACCAATGTAAAATCACAAAAACTGGACATATAAAAATTTGTCCAGTTTTTTGATTTAGTATGTTGACATAGCAAAATGAATATGGTAAATTAGATTCTGTTGATACGGAGGAATACCCAAGTTTGGCTGAAGGGATCGGTCTTGAAAACCGACAGGCGGGTCATACCGCGCGGGGGTTCGAATCCCTCTTCCTCCTCCATAATATTTACTAATCGCGCATAAAACTGGAGATAAAGGTTCGTTACATCATATGTAACGAACTTTTTTTATGCTCATTTTTAGAATTAGCCTATGGTTATAAGACTGCTGAAGGAAAAAAAGGTGCTAAACGGGAAATGAAGAGTGTCTCCATTTCCCGGGCGAAGGAAAAAAGAGGCTAAGCGGTAAATGAAGAGGCCCCCCATTTCCCGGGCGAAGGAAAAAAGAGGCTAAGCGGTAAATGAAGAGGCCCCCCATTTCCCGGGTGAAGGGAAAAAGAAGCTAACCGGTAAATGAAAAGGGTCCGGTCTAGCAAAATTCAGAAGTTTCTCCATCGCATCAATCCTATAAATTAAAAAGCACATATTGGATTATCCAATATGCGCTGTTCTTATATTTAGAATTTCTTTCAACTTTTCTTCCACTTCAAGGCAAACTCTAGTGGCATCTTCTGCACTTTTTACAACGTCTGTTGTATCCATATCAATCACTAATACTTCACTTGCTGAGTATTGGTTCATCACCCACACATCATAACCCTTCCACACTTCGAAGTAATATTCCTTCAGTTCAGGATTTATTTCAAAGCTTCGGCCGCGGGCCATAATCCGGTCAATCACTGTATCAAATGACCCTTTTAAGTACACCATTAAATCTGGTGCCTTTTTTGGAAGTTCATTCAGTTCTTCCAGCATGTTTTCCACTAATTCTTCATATATTTTAAATTCCAAATCAGAAATCCTGCCTAACGATTTATTCACATAGGCAAAATACCAATCTTCATAAATGGAACGGTCTTGAATTGTATAAATAGGCTCTCTCCAGCTAATGCATTCCTTAACGGTTTTAAAACGTTTATTCAAAAAGAATAATTGAAGCAGGAAAGGGATCCTTTTGGCATCTAATTCTTCAGGTGTCAGTTCATAATAGAGCGGGAGAATCGGGTTATCATCCACCGTTTCATAAAACACCTTACTCTCAATTCCTTTATTTTGAAAGTGTGCATTCAATGTGTCTGCCACACTTGTTTTACCGAGACCAATCATACCACCAATAACGATACTCACTAACATCCCCCTGATCTATAATGTTTTAGTCCAGCTGCTTTTTTTTAATGCTAATGATAATTGTTCAAAAATATGGTTTAAATCTTGTTCATTTTTGACAAAATCCAATTCGTCTCCACTAAAGCGAAGAACGGGTATTTCTGGATGTTCCTTTTCAAAGAGCGTCATTGATTCTTCATAATCGAGTGATAACTGTTCTAAATATAAGGGGCTGATATTCTTTTCCACTTCACGCCCTCTTATTTTAATTCGTTTTAGAAGTGTATCGAGGCTGGCATTCAAATAAATAATGACATTAGGCTTCGGCATATCTTCGGTTAGAATTTGATAAATTTTATCATATTTTTGATACTCGTCTGCATTTAAGGAACGCTTTGCGAATATTAAATTTTTGAAGATATGATAATCCGCTACGACGGATTGATTTTGAGTTAAGTAATGGGTATTGATATCCCCTAATTGCTTAAAACGATTGCAGAGGAAAAACATTTCCGTTTGAAAACTCCATTCTTCAATATTTTCATAGAATTTCCCTAAAAATGGATTTTCATCAACAATCTCTTTAAGTAATGCAAATTTAAATTGCGCTGAAATGGCTTTTGCAAGCGATGTTTTTCCAACACCAATCGGCCCTTCAACGGTAATAAAGGGTGTATCCCCCATTGCAAGTCCTCCTTCGAAAGCTACCTTCACTCTATGTTTCACCAGATCTTCTGGTTATTTAGTCACAAAAAACACGCAAGATTTATTTTATCATACTCTTACTCAGGAAGGGATAAGGAAAATTTAGTAGAAAGTTGTTTTATGTCAAATATATGAAAAAACTGCCGAATCCCGGCAGTTTTTGTAGAAATAAAATTATTTATGTCCAGCTTCAGCGCCTAGCCCCTCGAGTCATAAGTCAATCACTTCGGAAGGCAAAAGGCAGCCTTCTGTCAGCGCTTGTCTTATGCTTGTCGGGGCTGCCCAAGGCGCTTCCGCTTTTCTAGGTCGCACGTTTAGTGACATTGAAGTTGTCGACGATTAACAGCCAATTTTGCGGGAAGGCAAGACCGAGCTTCCAGTAACTCATTCCCCTAATATTTAACTCTTTAATTAAATCAAACTTGGCTTGAATCGAGCGGGCGTCCTCAAACCAAACCTCATGCTGTTTGCCCGCTTCTGTATATCTAAAATGTGGTGCCTGCGCCTTGATGTCATATTGAATCGGGACATTGTGCCTTGCGGCGAGCTGTATGGCCTGCTGTGGACTCACTGCCTTGGCAACCGTTCCTTGCACGAAGGGAAGTGTCCAATCATAGCCGTACAAGTTTTGCCCCATCATAATCTTTCTTGCCGGGATATCTGTAACAGCGTATTCCAACACTCTTCTTACTTGATCGATGGGCGACACAGCCATTGCGGGGCCACCGCTATATCCCCATTCATAAGTCATAATCACGACAAAGTCAACGATTTCTCCGTGTGCTTTATAGTCATGGGCTTCATACCACTTCCCTTTCTGAGAGGCACTGGTCTTTGGCGCCAGTGCGGTTGACATGAGCCAGCCTTTACTGCCGAATAGATGTTTTGCCTTACGTAAAAAGCGATTATAGGCCTCGCGGTCGGCCGGACGTAAAAACTCAAAGTCAAAATGAATATCACGGAATCCATATTTATTTGCAGTAGACACAATGTTATTTAGAAATTTATCTTGAATGGCCATATCATTTAATAAAATTCGTCCGAGTTCATCACTGAACTGATCATTCTCTTGGTTGGTTATAACCATCATTAACACATTACGGTTGGCCCTGGCGATAGCAGGAAAGTTGTTCAGCAGCGGTTCTTTTAATGTCCCATCGCGGCGGGCTTGGAAGCTAAAGGGAGCCAAATAGGTGAGATAGGGTGCTGCCTCGCGGGCGCTGGACTCTAAGACTGGGGCTACGGTAGTGCCGCGCGGTTCAACGTATGCGTTAAATTCAGCATCTCTTTTTTTGCCTTGGGGAATGTAGAGACGAAAACCTATATTAAGCGGCTGATTCGGGTTGATTCGGTTGATAGAGGCAAGCTCTTGGTAAGGGACGCCGAACTTTCTTGAGATGGTGAATAAAGTATCGCCTGGCTGCACGAAATAAAATTGCCCAATGATTGGAATGACAAGCGACTGTCCAATCACAAGATTATTTGGATTGGGTAAATCATTAGCCTCTACTATGTCCTGGACGGTTGTTTGATAAGTCCTTGCAATCGTTGTTAAGGTTTCATTACCTCTTACCACATGGATTTGCATCCTAATCCCTCCTAAGCAAATATGCGTTGCAACTATTTTATGAGTGTAGAAACTGATAAATGATATAATGCTTATAAATTTCATCTGAAGCAATTAAAACTCCAATTTGGTAATAATGGGACCAAGGGAACAGTAAAGGGGAATTAGCATGACAGGAGATCAGTCAATTGATGAATATTTTATGAAGGAAGCGATGAAGGAAGCCAAAAAGGCTGAAGCGATAGATGAGGTACCGATTGGTGCAGTGCTCGTCATGGACGGAAAAATAGTCGCTCGGGCCCACAATTTACGGGAGACCGACCAAACTGCTATTGCACACGCTGAGCTAATCGCGATTGATCAAGCCTGTAGAGAGACAGGTACATGGCGTCTTGAAGAATCTACATTATATGTCACATTGGAGCCATGTCCAATGTGTGCAGGAGCAATTATTTTATCTCGAGTCAAAAGGGTGGTATATGGTGCGGCTGACCCTAAGGCCGGTTGTGCGGGGACACTGATGAACCTATTAGAAGATAACCGCTTTAATCATCAAAGTGACGTTACTAGTGGTGTTTTGGAAAGAGAGTGCGGGCAGCTGCTCTCCGACTTTTTTCGAAAAATAAGAGAGCGAAAAAAGTTAGCAAAGAGAATGAAGGAAGACAACCTTACAAAAAATGACAATGAATAAAGATTGCTTTTTTACGAAAATATTTGTATACTAAGAAAGCGTCATAGTGACGCATTAAACTTTGGTATCAACTTTGCCGTGCTAGGTGGGGAGGTAGCGGTGCCCTGTACCCGCAATCCGCTCTAGCGGGACTGAATCCCTTCCCGAGGCTAACGACCTGTAGGGTCTGCCTTAAGTAAGTGGTGTTGACGCCTGGGTCCTGCGCAATGGGAATCCATGAACCATGTCAGGTCCGGAAGGAAGCAGCATTAAGTGGACGCTCCCATGTGCCGCAGGGTGGCCTGGGCCGAGCTAACTGCTTAAGTAACGCTTATGGGCGTTAGTCGACGGAAGGTGCACGGCAGTTATATTACATAAATTAACTCATCTCAGACTTGGGATGAGTTTTTTTGCACATTAAATAGATTCATTTTGTAAAAAGCAAAATGATTAAGGTATAATAAAAGAGAATGAAAATTTTGAAGGGGGCGTGTGTCAATTGGCGTATCAAGCTTTATATCGTGTTTGGCGTCCTCAAACATTTCTCGATGTAGTAGGACAAGAACATGTAACCAAGACATTGCAAAACGCCCTGCTTCAGCAAAAGATATCACATGCGTATCTTTTTTCCGGCCCGAGAGGAACAGGGAAAACAAGTGCAGCTAAAATATTAGCAAAAGCAATTAACTGTGAGCGATCACCTGTTTCTGAACCTTGTAACGAGTGTGCAGCCTGCCGTGGAATCACCGATGGAACGATTTCAGATGTATTAGAATTTGATGCGGCTTCGAACTCACGTGTGGAGGAAATGCGGGACGTCCTAGATAAGGTAAGATTTGCACCGACAGCTGTGAATTACAAAGTCTATATCATCGATGAAGTGCATATGCTATCCATTAGCGCCTTTAATGCCTTGCTAAAAACGCTGGAAGAACCGCCGAAGCATGTTATTTTTATATTAGCTACAACAGAACCTCATAAAATCCCCTTAACAATTATTTCAAGATGTCAACGCTTTGATTTTAGACGCATTACAGCTGGGGCAATTGTCAATCGGATGAAGTTAATTGTCGAGGAATCTGGAATTGATTGTGATGAACGTGCCCTTCAATTGATTGCACGGGCAGCAGATGGCGGGATGCGCGATGCACTTAGTCTATTGGATCAAGCGATATCGTATAGCCAGGACCATGTTGCCATTGAAGATGCATTAACGGTTACAGGATCGGTTTCGCAGGGATTTTTAAATAAACTTGCTTTGGCATTCCGGGAAAAGGATGTCGCAAACGGCTTAGCAGCGTTGGATGAGCTTTTATTTCATGGAAAAGACCCGATGCGATTTATTGAGGATCTAATCTTGTTCTATCGTGATATGCTTCTTTATAAAACGGCACCAAACCTTGAAGAATCGCTGGAACGAGTGATGCTGGATGATGATTTTCGAAACATTGCTGAAACGATATCAACAGATCAGATTTACCAACTGATTGATCTCTTGAATAAAACACAACAAGAAATGCGTTGGACCAATCACCCAAGAATTTTTCTTGAGGTGGCGATTGTGAAGCTATGTCAAATGGAAGTAAAGCAGACATCACAGGCACAGCCTGCTCAAATTGACCAGCTGTTAACAAGAATCGGCCAATTGGAGATGGAGCTCGAGCATTTAAAGGCGAATGGTGTAACAGCTTCTCCGCAAGAGGCGGTGCAGCAAACACAAAAGCCAGCCCAAAGATCAGCGAAAAAGGCATTCCAGCCGGCGGTCGGAAAAATAAATGAAGTATTAAAGCAGGCAACAAAAAGCGATTTGAATCTGATTAAATCGAATTGGGCAGAATTGCGTGCAAGTCTGTTAAAATCACAAGCTGCCCTATTGAACGATGCCGAGCCTATCGCCGCATCAGCAGCTGCTTTTATCATAAAATTTAAGCATGAAATGATTTGCCAGATGGCGATGAGTCGAACAGATTTTCTGGATGCAGTGATCGCCGCTTTATATAAATTAACAGGCAAACGATTTACAATCTTAGGTGTTCCGGAAGACCAGTGGCTGCCAATTCGCGAAAGCTTTTTGAATAGTCATGAAGGTGCTGAAGGAGAAACCAGTGAAGTACCAAAGGAAGAAGAACCACATATTGCCGAGGCGAAAAAAATATTTGGCGAAGAATTTGTGGAGATTATTGATTAATAACTAACTAATTGGAGGTAGATGAACAATGATGCGTGGTGGCGGAATGGGAAATATGCAAAATATGATGAAACAAATGCAAAAGATGCAAAAGAAAATGGCAGAGGCACAAGAGGAATTAGGTGAAAAAAAGATTGAAGGAACTGCTGGCGGTGGCATGGTTACTGTGATTGTTACAGGACATAAGGAAGTAGTCGATGTAATTATTAAACCTGAGGCTGTTGATCCAGATGATGTAGAAATGCTTCAAGACCTTGTTTTAGCTGCTACAAACGATGCTCTTAAAAAGGCTGAAGAGTTAACAAACAGTACGATGGGGCAATTTACAAAAGGAATGAACCTTCCTTTTTAGGAGAGGAATAGCAAAAGATGCATTATCCAGAACCAATTTCAAAGCTGATTGACAGCTTTATGAAGCTGCCAGGTATCGGTCCTAAAACGGCCGGTCGTCTGGCTTTTTTTGTCTTAAGTATGAAAGAAGATACAGTGCTTGATTTTGCTAAAGCGCTTGTTAATGCCAAACGGAATTTAACGTATTGTTCTGTCTGCGGTCATATCACAGATCAAGACCCTTGCTACATTTGTGAAGACGTGCGCCGCGATAAGAGTATCATCTGTGTCGTCCAAGATCCAAAAGATGTGATTGCGATGGAAAAAATGAAGGAATTCAATGGATTGTACCATGTCCTTCATGGGGCCATTTCCCCTATGGATGGGATCGGACCAGAGGATATTAATATTCCAAGCCTCCTAAAGCGTCTTCAAGATGAAAATATAATAGAAGTAATCTTAGCGACAAACCCTAATATCGAGGGGGAAGCAACAGCCATGTACATTTCCCGTTTGTTAAAACCATCGGGAATTAAAACCACAAGGATTGCTCATGGACTACCAGTCGGCGGGGATCTTGAATATGCAGATGAGGTTACTTTATCCAAAGCGATTGAGGGCCGAAGAGAATTTTAAGAAGACGCGGAGGAATCAATGATGTTTTTTCAGCGTAAAGGGCGGCTTCGTAAAGAGTATAATGAAAAGCTTTTAGTGCAGTTGAATCGATTTAAAGAGCATTGGCAGCAAGAAAAACTGCTGTTAGAGAAAAGTTTCGATCCTTCTGACGAAGTAATTTGTCAAACGAAAATAGCTGAGGCAAAATATATCTTTCTCTTAAGAGAGGCAAAGCAGCGGAACGTTAATTTAATAAAATCATAAATAAGCTATTTCCTTTTTTAGGTCTATTCTTGGCAGCTTGTACATAAGTTGTAAATAAAATGACTTAAGAAGGGGGATAGCTTTTTTGGAACCAATTATCGTAATATCTATCCTAGGCGGTTTAGTGATTATCCTGTTATTTACGGGAGCTCCCTTTAAGCCTGCTCGATTTGTAGGTCAAGCCGCAATCAAGTTGGTCATTGGAGCGCTATTTTTATTCTTCCTAAATGCAGCAGGAAACCGTTATGGTATACATGTACCGATTAATGTGGCCACCTCCGCCATTTCAGGCTTTTTAGGAATACCGGGTCTGATTGCATTAGCTGCTATTCAACATTGGGTACTCTAGATCGAAAACCGCTGAAAAAAGCGGTTTTTCTTTTTGGAAAAATATAAAAATCAATTTCAAAAAAAGTGTTGACCAACGCCTTTATTTGCTGTAATATATGAAAAGTCGTCACTGAGGCGATGCAAAACAAAAGAAAAAAGTTGTTGACTTCTGGTTGGTAACTTGATAAGATAATAAAGTCGCTTTTGAGTGACGGAGAAATTGTTCTTTGAAAACTAAACAAACAAAATCGTGCAAACAATAAATTTTAGCTTCTTTTAAGAAGCTAAGCCAACGTAATAAATGAGCTAATCAACTTTCTTGGAGAGTTTGATCCTGGCTCAGGACGAACGCTGGCGGCGTGCCTAATACATGCAAGTCGAGCGAGACTCTTCGGAGTCTAGCGGCGGACGGGTGAGTAACACGTG
>NZ_JAMAUV010000041.1:0-16409 GCF_023714155.1 Neobacillus sp. MER 74 | reverse complement strand
GAAGGCCTTGGGCAGGCAAATATACATAAAAACAATAAAAGCTTGTGAAAAAATCCAATAAAATCCATAAAGTATGTGAAATATGGTGTAGGAGTGGAAAAAACTCAAACTTAATCGACAGTCTCATATCTCCGCCTATTTTAGCTTTTTAGCGCTCATTTTTATAATTAACCGGAAATTCTCCGCATATGAATTCTGTTCAATAATGCCTCTCGCTTACTTACCAGCAAATTGAGCTTTTTTCTGTTCAACGGCTTTCAAATCAAAGCGGTCAGCATTCATCACTTTCACCCATGCCGCGATAAAGTCACGGACAAACTTCTCTTTGTTATCATCTTGAGCATACACTTCTGCAATGGAACGGAGAACGGAGTTTGAACCAAACACAAGGTCCACTCGAGTCGCTGTCCGTTTCACTTCACCTGTTTTGCGATCTCGTCCTTCATAAACGTTTGCTCCGACAGGCTTCCACGCCACACCCATATCAAGCAAGTTCACAAAGAAGTCATTCGTGAGTTGGCCAACTGAATTGGTGAATACGCCGTGTGCCGTGCCGCCATAGTTGGTACCCAGTACACGCAGACCACCAATAAGAACGGTCATTTCCGGTACCGTAAGGTTTAACAGTTGAGCTTTATCAATGAGCAGTTCTTCCGGACTTACACTGAACTGCTGCTTTTGATAGTTTCGGAAACCATCAGCAACAGGCTCGAGCACGTCAAAGCTTTCGGCATCTGTTTGTTCTTGGCTCGCATCACCGCGACCAGGAGCAAACGGAACAGTTACATTAAAGCCTGCCTCTTTGGCTGCCTTCTCGATGGCGGCACTACCGCCAAGGACAATCAAATCGGCCAAGCTTACATCTTTTTCGAATTCCTTTTGAATGCCTTCCAGTACCTGAAGCACTTGTGCTAGTTGTTCCGGTTGATTCACTTCCCAATCCTTTTGTGGAGCAAGACGGATGCGGGCACCATTGGCACCACCGCGATGGTCAGAGCCGCGATAGGTACTGGCAGAAGCCCAAGCCGTAGTTACTAGCTTGCTAACAGTTAATCCCGAGTCTAAGATTTTTGCTTTCAGCTCGGCAATATCCGCAGCTGTTAACTCATAATTACCAGCTGGTACAGGGTCCTGCCAGATGAAATCTTCTTCTGGAACTTCCGGACCGAGATATCTGGCTTTAGGACCCATGTCACGGTGTAACAATTTGAACCAAGCGCGGGCAAATGCATCGGCAAATTCATTCGGGTTCTCGAAAAAACGACGACCAATCTTCTCATAGATTGGATCATGACGTAACGCCATATCAGCCGTGGTCATCATTGTTGGCACTTTAATCGATGCATCTTCGGCATCTGGGGCAAGATGTTCTTCAGCAGGGTCGACAATCAGCCACTGCCATGCCCCTGCAGGACTCTTTGTCAGCCACCATTCATAGCCATATAATAGCTCAAAATAACCATTATCCCACTGTGTTGGGTTCGCGGTCCATGCACCTTCAATACCGCTCGTGATTGTGTCACGGCCTTTGCCGGAACCGTAGGAGTTGATCCAGCCTAAGCCTTGTGCTTCAATAGGAGCCGCTTCTGGCTCTCGACCAACATGAGAGGCATCACCTGCACCATGGGCCTTACCGAATGTGTGACCGCCGGCAATAAGAGCAACGGTTTCTTCATCGTTCATTCCCATACGGGCAAAGGTTTCACGAATGTCCTTGGCACTGGCAACTGGATCTGGTTTGCCATTTGGACCTTCAGGGTTTACATAGATCAGCCCCATTTGAACGGCCGCAAGTGGATTCTCAAGGTTACGATCACCTGTATAACGATTATCCCCAAGCCATTCCGTTTCCGTACCCCAATAAATATCTTCTTCCGGATGCCAAATATCGGCACGTCCTGCTCCAAAACCAACTGTCGGGCCACCCATGTCTTCAATCGCGACATTACCGGCTAGTACAAGTAAGTCGGCCCATGAAATCTTGTTCCCATACTTTTGCTTGATTGGCCAAAGGAGTCGTCGGGCCTTATCCAGGCTTGCATTGTCAGGCCAACTATTAAGCGGTGCAAAACGCTGGTTGCCAGTTCCGCCGCCGCCTCGTCCATCCCCAGAACGGTAGGTACCGGCCGCGTGCCATGACATACGGATAAAGAAAGGACCATAATGGCCATAGTCCGCTGGCCACCAATCTTGACTGGTTGTCATGAGATCACGAAGATCTTGCTTCAGCGCAGGATAGTCTAACTTTTTAAATTCCTCTGTATAATCAAAGTCTTCACCCATTGGGTTTGATTTTCTGTCATGCTGACGGAGTATATTCAGGTTTAACGCGTTAGGCCACCATTCCCGATTGGTCGTACCACTTGATTTGACACTAGTCGCACCGCCGTGAAACGGGCAGCCCTCGATGTTTCCATTTTGTTTAGCATCCATATTTCTTATCTCTCCTTTTATGTAAATTTATTTATATATAATTATGTTTCTAGTAAAAAACTTAGACGCATTAATTATAATAATTATTAAATAGTATTTGTAATAATTATTATCTAGTTGTTATAATAAATTACTAAAAATAAAAAGTCCAGAAAAATGTCGTTTAAAAAAATTTACAGTAACAAGAAGGTGGATCCTGCTGTTGAAATGGAGTACAAAAATCTGATGTTTCCTAGGTGTATGTAGGTAAAATTTAAGAAGAATAATTGGAAGATAGAATAGAAATGGATGAAAAAGATGTTTTTATATTCTCATTATAATGAAGTATATTGTTAGTGGGCAAGTTATATGAGTACCTTAAGAGAAATCATTTTGGAGATATGTTCACGGAATGTTTATATTCATCGCTTGCTGGCAGGCTATGTCCACTGAAGAAGATCATATATAGGCATTAATAGGTACTCGATATTTTCATAGAAAGAGAGCTGGGAAGTAATGAAGCAATATGTCATTAAGGGGAGAACAAGAGGAATCGATTAAGGCCTATATTAAAGAAATAATGTTATTTGGCTGGAATACAGGACCAAATTGAAGGTCGGAACGTATATGTCAGATCTTCTTGATTGATACAACTAAATGTCCCAGTGAGAATGCATATTAACAAATCTAATTAGGTAAGAAATGAAAGAGTTTTTGGAGTTTGTATTATCGCAATACATCGAAACTGGGGTTGAAGAATTGGATCAATAGAAGATGCCCCGCCCACTGGAATTAAAATATCATTCAATTAAAGATGCGGTACGGCACTTGGGGGTGTTCAGAATATCCACAATAAATTTATATCCTTTCAGAAACTTTTATACAAAAAGCAAGAGTCTTAAACAAAGCCACCTATATTATAGGTAGCTTTTGTTATTGAGAATCAACATATTATTTCTTCGTATGGATGTCAGGTTTCAGATGCATTTTTCTATATATATTTAAACATTCGAGAATAAATTGCTCTTCATCGCTTGATAAAACTATATCTAGTTCATCTAATTGGCTATTTTCATTATTTGTTTGTGGTTCAAAAGGAATAAATGATTTCATAAGTTCTTCTTTAGGTATTTCGTCGTAAACTTCTCTCATTTGTTCATAGCTCAAGAAATTAATCAAATTTTCTTTAGCTTCCATATTAAAGGTATCACCTAAATATTCATCAAAATATTTAATAATATATTGGTAATATTCATCCTTAAAAACATCTGCCATAGTACACATTACACCAATGACGAGGTCAGTAAAGACTTCTATCCATGTTTCTTCATTAGTTTTTTCATTCCGCATCATCGATTTCATTGATTCTAATAGTGGAGTTAGGATTAACCTTATTGGGTCGGCACCAATAATTTCAGCTAAAGCTATATTAACCTCGGATGATGGTGGTTCAACCTTACCATTCTGAAGATTACTTAAATAGGACTTGTTTTTATTAAATCCTTTTTTTCTTAACTCCGTTTCTATCTGGCTTAGACTTAGTTTAGATTTTTCTATATATTCTTTAAGTATTCCAGAATATCGAGCCATTTTCTTCATCCTTTATTTTTTTTTACAACAAAGTTGTTGAATTTTACAACGAATTTCGTTATAATTTATTATAACAGATGTTACCTAAATTCACAACGATAGTAATGATAAATGTTTGATAAGTATTATTTAACAAAGGGGAGATGGAGTAATGGATAGTCAGAAAACAGAATTTGATATTGGCGGAAAATTATTAATTGGTGTGGGTATGGTTTCAGCAACATTTTTAGGGGCTAAATTTATTGATTATCAGAACAGGAAAAATGCAATGATGGCAGGAACACCAATTAAAGACAATAGTTACTTTGATTTTGATATCGACCTGCCAAACAAGAAATTAAAAATCAATAGAAAAACCGAATTTGAAATGAAGGAACCAAAAACAATAATAAAAGAGGTTCCTGTTGTACCAGGTTTCAAGAAAACAAAAAAAGTTAGAGTGCAAGTGGATCAAGATGGAAATGAAATTCCAGGAACAGAAGAAAATGTTATGTGATAATAACCCTAGGGTATTTTCTTATTCAGAAGAGCTAAACAAACATATCTAGTAACAGACCAAATCGTTTTTGATTTGGTCTGTTACATTATGAGCAACCAATTAAATTAACAAAACGTAAATTCTCTATTACAGTGTTATAGGAATATGTAATTAGATAGCAGACATTTGAGGTAGAGCCTTGAGGAATTCTTGATGATGGAGTACGTAATAATTTGGTCTGTTGAAGTTCCTGGTCAAATGTGAATGTCCGAATTACATTTATAATCTTAATATCAAGAAGTATATAGGGAGGTTCCATGGATGGACAAGGAAAAGGAGACTGACCTAACCACTGCCAAGGTACAAACGTTTGACAAGCTTATTGAAAGTTACCCAACTCAAATTAAGGATATAGTTGAAACCTTACGAGCTGTCTCTAAGGCAAACATGTCAGATACATATGAATTTGTTTATCATAATGCCCTCAACTACAAATTGTCGGAATCTCCGGGTACGTGGGTCTGTTACATCTCAGCTCAAAGGAACCATGTTAGACTGGGGTTTTATTTCGGGGCAAACCTTTATGACCCGAGAAAACTGTTAGAAGGCACTGGGAAACGAATGTGTCACATCAAAGTAAGGACTGTAATGGAAGCAGATTGTGATGAATTGGCACAATTGATTCGACAGTCCTGGTCCAATTTAGCCGAAAAATAGGAGTTACATTTGAAGGTAGAAAAAATCAATATTTAAATTAAAAATTAAGAGAATCTAAGCTTAAGAAGGGGTGTTTCCAAAAAAGTTAGCATTAAGCTGAGCTTGATTTTAACTTGGATATGGAAAAACTCAATGAGTGCCTAAAAGTAAAATTAGAGGAAGTTGATAAATTTGAACGAAAAGGAACAAAAAATCAAACAAGCGATGAAAAATAGTGCCGCCTCATTAGCAGTCGATGGACACATTGTTACAAAAGAAATGAGTGACCTCGTTTACCGTAAATTAAAAGGGGAAATAACGCACGAACAGTTTATGGCTGAGGCATTGAGGATGACTTCAAATAAAGAAAAGGAAATGTAAAGATGGGAGTTGCACCGTGGGATATGGTATGTGAACTGTTTAAACTGTTTTGGGGAACACCGCGGCATAGTATACGTCATGAACCGCCGTGTGAACAGCACTTTTCGGGCATTGTTACAATGAACGATTTCTATACATAGGTTCGTGAAAGGCAGGTAGCTGATGAAGTCACTTTCAAATAAATTAATAGATTATGAGAAAATCGTCCGTAATGCGCTGATCTATTTTTGTTGTTTGGTTTTTCTTATGACGATGCTGATAGAGGCTAATCCGGATTTCATTCGGGAAAATATCTTTATTTACGTTGGTTCATTTGTATTTTGTGGATTGCTTGCAAAAATGGTGAAAGACCGCTTAATTATCGCTATTAATAAGTTTTATGAAGAAGAGTGGGGGAAGATCGAATCAAAAGATGATGCGGTATCCTGGCAAATAGCAAGAGCTGCCATCGTGTTTATCCTTTATTATTTTGTCCAGCTAGGAATTTGTATGCTTTTCGCGCCAGATTTTATAAACTATAGGTTCCATGGATTTAAGATAGAAATTACGTTATTCCTATTTAACTGTTTGATTGTATATTTGCTGTATCGGAAGTTTGTATTTAAAGAAATAACAGTGTAGATATTATGGACCCGATAGAGTAGACACTCAAATTCTGTGGCCTAACCCTCAATACGGTAATGCATTATCGTATTGGGGTCAGGCAACTTTTTTATATTGGCAATTGTTCACGAAATTTAAATATTTATCCCGTGCCAACATCCAATGTCCACTGAAGAAACGAGACGAAGTCGAGCAATTATGGAATTCAGCAATATTCAGTTTTTCTGACATAATTATCTACCAATGGAAACAAACAATTGATTTAAGCGTGTCTTTATTTTTATATTTGAGACATTTATTAACATTTTTGTATTACAATAGTTACATAATATTTTAATAGAATGGGTGATTATGGTTGTATTCAATATTTGAAAAGTTATTTAGTAGTGCGAATGATTTAGGCGTTAGTGAGTTTACAAGCTACTTCCTACTTTTTCAATTTCTCCTTTTTGCAGGATTACTTTCATTACAAGGAATTAGAATTTATAAAGAAATCTTTATTATGAAAAAGGTACAATCAGAACTTATTTCTATTCACAAAACTTCTAATACAGAAGCTTACGAGATAGACCGTCAAATAAATAATTTATTCTCAAAGATAAAGAAATCTAGATATAAGATGCTTTGGGAACGTTATTATAATCGTGTCTCAGAAAAGAAAGAGGACGAACGGATCAATGTTGAACCTTTTTTTGGTTTTGACATTATGCATTACCATATGGGATATCGTTCACTAATGGATGTGGGTGCGGGAATTAGTGTAAGTATAGGTGTATTAGGTACATTTATTGGATTATCCATGGGATTATCTGACCTGCAAATTGGCAGTACCGAAGCATTGCGCACAGGTATTGGAGGATTATTGAATGGGATGAAAGTTGCTTTCTATACTTCTGTATGGGGTGTTACCCTATCGCTTTTTTGGACTTTGATAGATCGTCTCATAAGTGGACAATTAGACAGGAATATTGATTGGCACTCGGAAAAAATGGATTATCTTTTGAGCACGGATGACGAGGAATTATTTTTAAATCGTCTCGAAAAAATCACAAGGGATCAATCAGCCCATCTTAAAACGTTACTAACAGATGCCTTAGAGAGAGTTATGCAGCCCGTTGTCATGACGATTCGTGAATCAAATGGGAATGTGAGTCAAGCATTTACACAATTACATGATCAATTTTCAAAATTACAGTCAGGTGTAGAAAACCAATCCAAACTATTAGAAAACCAACTGGAATTAACAAAAACGAATAGTCATGATATTTCCGATAGGTTAGTTGAACAGATAACCGGGGGAACACAGGAATCTATTTCAGATTATAGTGCGTTAATCAAAGATTCTCAAATTTTACAAACCCAAATGGTTCAAACGATAAACCAAGTTGTTGATAGTTTTGCCTCAACCCAAAATAGTCAGTCAACCACCATAGAGCGGACTGAACGACTGTTTGAAACATTTGAACAAATGACAGCAGAAATGAATCAAATGCGCAGCAGCTATGCTGAAGCCTCGAATTTTATGGGAGATTTATCTAAAACGTTCCAAAATATTCAACAGTTGACCCAAGATCAGCTTCCTGTTCAGCACGAAGTCATGAGAAGCAATCAATCACTTGCTGATAAATATGACGGATTAACTGAGAGGTTTATCGAATTCAATGAAAATGTAGAAAGAAAATATGAAGGCTTATTGGAAGAAGTGTTAACCATTTCTAAAGGTTTAACCTCGACATTCCAACAAATGACCAACAAATTTAGTGATTCTTTGACAATCCAGACAAATATGTTGAAGGAATCTGATACACTTCTTCAAAATGTAAAAGGGGTTGTCCAATATTTAACGCCAATTGCTCCCGAACTAAAGGATGTAGTAGGTAATATCAACCACCTAAAAGAGCAGCTTACGACGATGCAGCAATTACAAAATGATTTGCTACCGGAACTTGTTGAAATGAAACAACAAACAAATGAAGTCGTAGAGGATGCACTATCAACAACCAAGAGCTATATGAGTGACATGAGGGATCAGCTAGATGCCATGAAATCTAATTGGAATACGACTAGAGACCAATTTGAAATCACGAGAGAAACGCTCCAAATATCTGTTAGAGACTTCTCTGAGAATATTGATAATGGCTTATCAAAAACATATCAGCACTTTGATGAGACATTAACAAATGCAGTGAAACAAGTCAGCCAGCTAGTTTACCAGTTTAGTGATTTACAAAAGGATTTTGTTGATACTTTAGAGGACTTAACAGAAGAAATGAGTAAAACGAAAGCTGTGAATGTCAAATGAGAAAAAGGAAAAGAGAAGAAGTAAACTACTGGATGTCCTATGCAGATTTAATGAGTGCGATGCTAATGGTATTCGCACTTCTTTTGACTTTGGTTATTTTAGATTATAAGGAACTTCTTGATAAAAAGGAAAAAGAAATCAAGCAGGTAGTCTCGGTGAAAACCGAAATAATTAAAGCCTTAACAGAACAATTTAAAGAATCCAATATGTCTATTGAAATCGATCAGCAGACGGGGGCGATTCGATTCCCAGGAAGCGTGCTTTTTTCAAAGGATTCATCTGAAATTTCTCCAAAAGGGAAACAATTCTTGAATGCATTTATTCCTAAATACTTGGACATTCTGCTCCAACCACGATTTAGGAATGAAATATCTTCAATTATTATTGAAGGTCATACAGACAAACAGGGGACGTATATTCATAATATGAGGCTTTCGCAAGACCGCGCTTTTTCTGTATTGGACTATATTTATAGTAAGGAAATTCCTCCTTTTCCTGTAAAAAAATTATCACAGAGTTATATAACCGCTAACGGACGTAGTTTTAATCAGCCATTGAAGAACAAGAAAGGTGAATATGATCCTGACCGTTCTCGGAGAGTTGAATTTTTATTCCGTTTGAAAGATGATGAAGCAATTAAAGCCATCCAAGAGTTGGTGGAGGAATGAAATACGAATACCAACCGACAATGCTAAATACGTGGGTAAGAGATAATCGTGGGATAAAAATAAGCACCTCCATTGAAAATATGAACACAAAATATAAAGGTGAATTAGAATTATTAAAAGAGAACTTTAAGGTTGTTAAGCACTTTCCAATAGACAGTTTTTCAAATTGGGCCAATGGATTATCTAGGAGACAGAAATTATTGTTGCCTAATCTCTATGACCAAAATTTGAAGCCTGAAATAAAGGACAATCTGCTTCAAGTGATTCAAACAAACGCTAAAAGTGAAAAGAGGCTATTTAGAGTATTAGTAGATTCTCTTTATCAGTCCTGTGACATGGATGAACTTTGGAAACTAGTTAAATTTTCTTATGAAATGCATGAAGAGAAACTGCAAAATAGATTGAGGGAAGAAGAAGCAAGTAAATGGAAATCGTTTTTGAACAGTAAGGAACCTGTCCATCATCTGGCGGTTCGGGCCTATGAAAGTAAGAATGACTTCTTACAAGAGTTGGAGAGTTTTTACTTAACGGATAATTTCCCACTCTATCGTCTAGTTCTCATGGAAGTCTTTTCGTTTGCAGATGAATCCTTCTTTGCCGAGGAGAAAAGCTTATACAAAAAATACTTTAAATTGGCGACTAATGAAGAACAACAAAAAATGGCAGAGGGCTTAATTAAGAATTGTAAGCTAAATAATGTTAGAGATCTTGGAAAGTTTATTTATGAGAGGTTAAAGACATATAGACGTAAGCCAATGTTATGGAACAAGGTTGGAGAGGAAGAAAGAAAACGATTTGCGAATTGGATTTTAAAAATGGAAATCAAAGATTTCTTCGGAAACGTCAATACAAACCATGAACGCTATAAATATTGGAAGAAGTTTATCGTCAATTTAGAAGATGTCGTTGTAACGGACAATCGAACTACAATGATTATGTATTTTCCAGATGTTGTCGTCATGGAAGTATTAGGTACCGGAGCTGTTTATGTGTATAAAGCGTCTGATTTTCATCGGTATTTCCAAAAGAAGATTGACACCATGTTAGCTGAGAAGGAAAAATATCAAAATTCCTATTACGTACCAAGAGAAGTAAAACGAAGTGAACTAATGGACAAATATCGGACAATTAAGGGTGGTTGGTTAACTCACACAGGTGATTGGCAATTTAAATTTGATCATTGGCTTCGTTCGTACCTAGGTTGGGAGGTAGATGAGCATGCTCTTCTTCAAAAAGAAGCAGAAAGAGATGAAGGTTTTATTGACTCCTAAGGAATCAGGAGTGGAAATAAAATTACATTTAGTAGAAGGGAAAGGGACTACTCCCCTTTCTCTTCCTTTAATTAAGGCACAAATTGAAGAATTATATAAAGTACCAGGTTTCCTTCATTATGTTGCATGGGAAGAACTCTATGAAAGTGGATTATTAGATAATAGCCTTCTAAAATACGAAGATTATTATCAGATTATTAATGAAGAAAACGGTGCAGATATACTTCAACTATTAGGTCTGCCAATTAATGAGATGAAGGTAAATGGTGAACTATTACTAAAATCTCTTCCCCAAGAAGCGGATTTAAAACTTGAATTAAGAAATTCAGAGGGGAAAATCCTTGATAGGATAGGAAAACAATCTGGTGCACTCTTTCAGAAGGATAGTGAACTATATTTATTCTCTGAATCGATTTATTCCCTTAAAAAGGCGGTTAATGATCAATATGAAAATGGCTATCAAAAAGTTGGGGTTTGTCAGAATCTCGCAAAAGCAGCCGGAATTAGACTTGAGAATTTCCTTGAAAAAGAATCCTATCATGTAGTAGATCAATATGATTTAGATATTAAGATTCATAACCCCAACCATATCGAACTAGTGGCAAAAGGAATGTCTTCACATGAAACAGAACACCTTAATCAACCATCAATAGTTAGCAGTGTGAAGGACGGTATTAAACGAGAGAGATTTGTCAAAACAATTCAGGTAAATGAAGATCTTCAGCAAATATTTACAAAAAGACATATATCAGGTGAAGAAGTGCCGATTTTTCTAGAAAATCCTTCAGCCGTCCTTCCTGAACATGACTATTTAATTGACCTGGAATCCTTTTCAGAAAGAGTTCGGGGGTTAATACCTATTGAAAAAGTGCGCCCACGCTTTACCGAAGGTACTGGGTTCATGTGGTTTAATGATGATGGTGAACAAGTTGCTGGTTATGACCCCGACTTTTTAATTGAATTAATGGAAAAACATCCTAATCAGCAATATGTGGAATATGAGGGTAAATGGATCTATCTTGATCCAACATTAAGGAAGAGATTATTAGAATTACCGACAGATGAAGAAAATAAAATGAAGCAGCACTTTGCTCTTGATATCAAAGACAATGAAGACGAACTAGATTTTGTTATTGATCGTAATAAAGAAACATCTATTCATTCTTATCCGATTCCGTCTACACTAAAAGCAGACTTATATGAACATCAATTAGAAGGATTTCAGTGGCTTTGTCATTTAGAAAAACAGGGGATAGGCGGTTTGTTAGCGGATGATATGGGATTAGGTAAAACTATAGAAGTAATTACCTTCTTACTGCATCAAAAGGAAAAACAAATGCTGAAACCCACTTTAGTGGTATTACCGATTGCATTAATTGAAAACTGGATAGAAGAGATACACAAATTCGCACCAGCCTTGGCTGGAAGTATGTATGTCCACAAGGGTGGCAGCAGATTAAAATCCTCAGAAATGATTGCGCGGCATGAGCTTGTATTTACAAGTTATGATACTTTGAAAATTGATCAATTGCTGTTGGGAAAAATAAAATTCCGGTCCATCATATGTGATGAAGCTCAAAATGCAAAATCACACAGTAGTCAGCGGTCACGGGCATTGCGAGCGATGCAATCCGATTTCCGATTAGCGATGACAGGTACACCAGTTGAAAACAGTTTAGAAGAATTATGGTCAATTATGGACTTTGTTCATCCAGGTGAGTTAGGGTCATTAAAAGAATTCCGAAGAACATTTATTCAAACAAATGATTACGACGGACTATTGGAAAAGATTCGTCCGTTTTACTTAAGAAGAACAAAAAAAGACGTTCTAGATGACCGACTACCTAAAAAATATGCTGATAAGGTATTGAGGGTTGAGGCATCCAAAACACAGCATTCTATTGCGTCATCAATGCTCCAGACAAAAGAAACCGGTCAAGTTGCCATACTCAATATGTTAATGAGATTAAGACAATTGTATGGACATCCCGGTGTCATCATACCCCAATATGAAACCTTACCAGCAAACGAAGTACCAAAACTTGAAAAGTTACTAGAAATAGTTGAGAAAGTAAAAGGTAAAAATGAAAAAATCCTCATCTTTACTGAATTTAGAAAGCTGCACTCCATATTAAAACGCCTATTCATGCAAAGGTATGGAATATCGGTGCCAATTATTGACGGTGAAACGAAAAATCGCCAATCTGTTGTTAATATGTTTAACAACACATCGGGTTTTGGCATTATGATTCTTTCGCAAAAAGCTGCTGGGGTTGGTTTAACCATTACTAGTGCAAACCATGTGGTTCATTACACAAGATGGTGGAACCCAGCAGTCGAAAACCAAGCAACTGACCGTGTTTACCGTATAGGACAACAAAAAGATGTCAATGTCTATCAGATTATTACAACTGATCTAGCTAATTTTCCACAAGGAACAGTAGAAGAACTCATGCATGAGTTACTTGAAAGGAAACGAGAGTTAGCTGAAAATGTCATTGTTCCATTTAATATGAGTGATCTACAAAAAGAACTGGTAGAGAAATTAGCAGTACAGAAAGTTGTAAATTAATTCATTTTAAACAGATTTAAATAAGAATTGATTAAATTCAAGGTCTAACCGAACAAAGTTAGGCAGAATAACAGTGAATTCATTTGGAGGACTTGACTTATATCATAATAAAATTCTTCCATTTTCGAAATCAAATTTAACTTTTCAGGGTAGTCCGTTCTATAATCTGATAGAATTTCACCCGAATTTTCTTGAAAAAAGAATCGATAGTCAGCACCAGCTTTGTTCCCAACTTGTTGCTAACACAGCACCAGGGCATAGACTTGAAGTAGCAAATAAGAAAAGCCGGGTTTATAACACGTCGATCCTAGGTTCTTAAAAATATCCAATTTCCATTGTGGAGGTGTTGTTTAGAATTAATTACGGGAAACTGTACCATATGAAAATACGCTGTTTTTTTATAAAAAAGAAGTTTAAAGCATGACAACCAAGGGGGAAGAGAATTTTTCTGCTGATGATTACTCTTCTCCTTTTTTAGTATGCTTTAAAATGTCCTTGAAGGGATTTGTTGTTCATATAGCGAAAAAAGTACTATAAAATTCATGAAAAGGGAGAGCTGCTTAAGATGAATCTAAATGATTTAGCTAGGATATTGAATGAAATGTACTCCAATGCTCCAGAGGGCGATCGAGTAGCAAAAGTTCATTTATTTGGGGTAAAATATGCAGAGTGTATATTGAGAAATAATTTTTAAGCTACTGAGATTGTTCGTTTATCAGGAATAAAACCGTCATATGCAACTGAAGTGAGTAATGGAATTAAGTTGACTAAGTATGTACTGCCAAGGGAGCATGAATGATGAAGGTGTCCACAAATTCGTGAAAACTCTATCGAAAGTAATGTCAATAAGAACATTGATAATCAAAGAATAGCTATTCAAAATAACAAGCTACAGAAGGGAGTAGAGACAATGGCTACGACAATCGAAGTGAACAAACAGAGTGTCAAACAGTTATTAGAAACAGGCAAAGTTAATAAATTCATTATCCCTGAGTATCAACGTCCATATGCTTGGTCTGACGAACAAATTCAAACGCTCTTTGATGATTTAGTAGAGTACACGGAAAATGATAATGAGAGTACTTATTTTCTGGGAACGATTGTTTCCTACGAAAATGAGAACAATGAACAGGAAATTATAGACGGTCAACAGCGCATCACTTCTTTGTTTTTATTGCTTCGAGCACTTTACTCAAAGCTTAATTCAATGACAGAAACAAAAGAGGTGAAAAATTTTAAGAGGCAAATTGAATCGGCATTGTGGGAACAGGATGAATTAACTGCTGAGGTTGATTACGAAAAAACACTTATTGAATCCAGGGTGATGGGGGATGAAGGAAACAAAACCTTCGCTAACATTCTTATCAGTGGCACCATTGAAGAAGGTGCGAAAGATAACTATTCGTTAAACTACAAATTATTTACAGAGCTAATAGAGAAGTATGCATCGAATGAGCCAGAGTTGTTTTTCTGGTTTATCCGAAATGTTTTGAACAAAGCGATTTTATTACCAATTACCGCAGATTCACAAGATACTGCGTTAACAATCTTCTCAACTCTTAATGATAGAGGACTAGCTTTATCCGATGCAGATATTTTTAAAGCAAAGATCTATAATTATTTGGATACTAAAGGGAAGGCAGTTTTTATTGAACAGTGGCAACAACTTGATGATGCAGCTACAAATGCGAATGAAAGTATTCAAAAATTGTTTTATTATTATATGTTTTATTTGAGAGCGTTAGAAAACGATAGAAATACAACGACACCAGGGATAAGGAAATACTACTCAAGGAATAACTTTGAGCAATTATATAAGAAGGACGTGATGAACAACCTAAATACGGTGCTTAACTTATGGCTCGTGGTAAATAATCGTATAGAAATCGAAGATGAAGACTGGTCGAAAAATATTGAAATAAAAAAGGTACTTGATGGGTTATCTTCTTATCCAAATGAATTTTGGAAGTATCCAGTAGTCATCTACTATCTGAAATATCATGGTTCGCAAGCTTTTGAAGAACTATTCTTGAAATTTCTCAAGAAACTACTCGCAGTTTTAGCGGCGCGGTATATAGTAACGCCAACTATTAATGCTGTAAAGCGAGGTATCTTGAATTTAAACTCTGAAATTATTAGATCGCCTATGCCAACATTTGATTTTGCTGCAGTAGATGAACAGGAATTAAAAGGGAAGATTAAGACGGCTCACCGTAATACTGTTCGTATGATATTGAAGATTCTTGCTTATCAAAGCCAAGAGGAACTTCTACCTGAGAAGTGGGAAATAGAGCATATTCTTCCACAGAAATGGCAATCAAGTTATTTTCCAAGCAATTCTGATGGAGAAGTAAAAGAGTTAGTTGAACATATAGGGAATAAGATTCCGTTTGAGAAAAAGCTGAACATTATTGCCAGTAATGGATACTTTAAAAAGAAACAAGAAAGTTATAAAAAATCAAAAGTACAGATATTACTTGACCTTTCTAACCAACATAATGATTGGGGCCTTAATGAAATTCGAGAAAGAGATATTCGGATTTCTGACGAGTTGTTAATCATACTAAATGATTGGGGATTAAATCAATCTGACTTTCCAGTTCAAGAAGTACAATCTCCAATTCCAACGGCTGAAGAATTAAAGATGATTGAAGAGTTAAAGAGAAAAGGTTTAATTTAAGAAAATAAGTTGATTTAACCTTATTCACATGGCTTTTTCATCATTTACATAGGTTATTTAATGAGCTGCTCGAATTGATGGGCAGCTTCTTTTTGCATTATTGGTTCCTATTTTGATGAGTTATAAAAGTCCATTTTTCCTGTCACGAGAAAATTTACACAATCTAGTGAAATTTTATCATAGGCAATCAGAGCAAAGTAAGAATTCCGTTTATTATGCTTTCATATTATCATATTTTTTTAGACAGTCGTTTTACTAGATGCACTTAATTTAAGTACGACAAAAAGAAAGCGTTTTAGTATTTACATTTATTATTTATGGGTATATTGAAATAATTTCTTATATCCAAATATCTAACAAAAGGTGTAAAATGTGTAATAGTACCTATATTAACAGAATATTTTTGGGAGGACAGAAATGGCTTGAATAAACGAAATTTTTTCGTTTATTAAAGGATTGATTGTTGGGGTATCTGTAAAGATAGATTTAATTAAAGAATACAGTGCTGACATGGATATTAAGGTTGCTAGCTATCAACGTTACATAAGAGATATAGAAAGACAACTTGATACCTCTAAGGAGGAATACATAATAAACCAAAGGCGAATAAGCTTTGTTGAAATAAATTATGTAAGCCCGAATTATAAAAAAGACGTACCTTCCGGTACGCATTTCAAATAGCCGTAAATTCCGATTTTTTTAATCGAATTACGGCTTATTTCATATTTATTCTGCATTCTGCCTTAATCATTTTTG
>NZ_JAMAUV010000040.1:0-17323 GCF_023714155.1 Neobacillus sp. MER 74 | reverse complement strand
AATACTGAACAGTGTTATGGTTAAAGTGGATTGGTATAGTTGGAACGCCGTATGCGGTGAAAGTCGCTTGTACGGTGTGGACGGGGGGAAAAGGTAGCGATAACTTCAAAGCCTTACCTATCTGTATAAAGATGGGGTTGCTGCGGCGATCCCATCTTTAATTGTGCTATCGGAGCAGGTAGGATACATACATCCTATTATTGTTGTCCTAGTAACTCCCAAGGAAATTTACCAGTTTTTCTATCCACTATTCTCATCACTTCAGCAATGTCTTTCTTTGTTACATTTGCCATGTCAATGATTTCTTCATCACTTCTTTTCTTAACATACTTCATGTGACGAATAATTCGATAACGTTCCTGTATGGTTCCTTTATAAAGTGCTTTCTTGTGTGCATATTCTAAGAACGGTTGGCACCACTTTCTGCAAGTCTGCTCTTCATCTTTTTTGAGTCCCATTGTGAATGTAAGGGAAATAACTAGAAAGAAAAACAAAATTCTTTTCATTTGATAATCACCTCACATTTATGGTGACCAAAAGATATAGAATAATGAATGCAATCCGTTAAAATCATAGATAATTAATGATAGGTCTTCTTAAACTATTGGGAGCGATACTTCAAGAAGAAGTTCGCTAATTTTTCTTATTATATTATAATTATTGTGAATATTTATAATATGGAGGGAATCTATGGAACTTTCTAAGGAGTGGAATCTAGAAGATAGTGAATATATTAGAAAAAAAGTAATTGAATATAACCTTTCATTACTACCTGATGAAGTAAAACAATCATCAATAAAGGTTAGCCATATACTTAGAAATGACGAGGGGAAAATAGTTGGGGGAATTACGGGAACGATTTTCTGGTACCATCTACATATTGAGTATCTTTGGGTTGATCATTCATTAAGAGGAAAAGGATATGGGGAAGATTTATTAAATCATATTGAAAAAACGGCTAAAGAAAATAATTGTAGGTTAATATTATTAGATACCTTTAGCTTCCAGGCACCAGACTTTTATAAGAAATGTGGATATAAGGTTATTGGTAAAGTTGAAGATCACCCAAAAGGACATAACCAGTATTATTTAGAAAAAAAATTGACCTAACAATGTTGTAATAGGAAGTGAAAAATGTTTTTTTATTATTTAATGCTCATACTCGGAGTATTGTTTGTAGTAGGCTCAGCAATTTACTTCATTCTAATGTTTATTAACAAAGACCACCCATTATTAGGAATAGGTAAATGCCTTTTAACCCTTTTATTTGGTGTTTTACTTTTAGTTATTACTCTTCCAAGTTTAAAATATGTTGTACTGAAGGAATATGATGTAGTAAGTGGGAAATGTGTGATCGAAATAGACTCAACAGGTCGTTCTTCAGAAGCGGACTTTAACATGCTTAATACAGATGAAGTGTTTAGCTTCAGAGATATTCCTCCATTGGATGCTTATGGAAAGTCAATCCCTTATTATTGTAAAGTTACAGTTACAAAAGACCATCAGTTTGAAGTTAGTTATAAAATATATGATGCCAAAACACGAAAGTTACTAGTAACAAGTAAATAGACTTTGTTTACAGTTTGGGTGGTTAATTTATGAGGCGATTCTTTGATAAAGAATCGTCTCAACTTTTAGATTAATAATATCTTTTTCGGCTTACGTTGCAGGTTAGTTGAAGAGAAAGATAACTCTTTATGTTCCATTTGCACTAAATTCGTATGAAGAGACAAAAAAGACCTCTATACAGGAGGTCTAAGGACTTTTGGAAGATTTTAAATGCTGATAATTAATTAACTTTATAGCAGGACGATCCTTGATATTTCTCCAAAATATATTTGGGTCCATACCAAATGTGATTTTATCAGTACCATAGGATTTACGGTTCTTAATACCCCCGCTATGCGGAGAAACAATGACTATCACCATGTATGGATACTCCTGACGAGTATCTTGGAGTTGTGATTCTATAATTTCCACAACATTATAGTGATTTTCCCAATCAAAGGACATTCCGCTTATCGATTTATCATGATATTGTTTCCTTGCAGTATTAAGAATTTCAGGGATTAAAAGGTCTAACATAAAATTTTTAAAATGTTGTTCTTGTGGAACATCATTTGTTACACGGTATAAATCATCACTATATCCTTTGCGGTGATACTCTTCAGCAAAGACAAAATGTGTACAAAAAAGAAAGATAAAAACTAAGGTTAAAAGTGTTTTTTTGAAAATGTTCGTCGCCTCCATATGGTGTAATATTTGTAAAAAAATACAATCTATTCTTGATTAAAGCTAAAACAACTAATGGGTAGTATTCATCGAATTTATAACAAGAAAACAACAAAAAAAGCAGTAAACAAAAATGGAGGAGGTATTTGTAGTGAACCAACACCAAATCATAATCACTGATTATAATCCCAAGTACGCTGAACAAACAGTGAAAATGTGGCGAGATAGTAAGGAACAAGCAATTGGTCAGAAAGAAATTCATAGCTTTGAAAATCACGTTTATTTTTTAAATAATATATTACCTGAACAGTTTCAAATAAATTTAGCTTTAATTGACGATCGAGTAGTGGGAATGATTGCTTCTAATGAAACGGAAATAAGCCAACTTTATATTCATATAGATTATCAAGGAATGGGTATAGGACAAACATTACTAGAAAAAGTAAAAGCAAAATCAAGTGGGAGATTAACATTATATACATTTGAAGTAAATAAAAAAGCACAACGATTTTATGAAAAGAATGGATTTAATATCATTGGTAGAGGACACGAAAATGAAGAAAATTTACCTGATATTCAATACGAATGGATATCAAAATAAACAATACTAACGGGTGCAAGTGTTGAAGAAAGTGGTCGCTGCAGCGGTCTTTTGCAACAGATATGGAACCTTTTGATACCTTATTATCCATCACAGCTTTGGAAGAGGTAATGAGAAGATTAAATGAATACTTAAAAGAATAACACTTGTTGAGATTCTTCAATTTCTAAGGATCGTTTTTTCTTATTAAAGTAACATGGCAGTTTAGTTATAGAAGGAAATGTCAATCAATCAGAGAATTTATAGTAATTCGAGGAATCCAACATGCTAAACTCATTGTTAATGAAAAGGGGATAAAGATCTATGCGTACTGAACAAGAAATGATAGCTTTAATTCTGGACACAGCAGAAAAAGATGACCGAATTCGTGCAGTAGTAATGAATGGCTCACGAACAAATCCTAATGTTTCAAAAGATATGTTTCAGGATTTTGATATTGTTTATCTTGTAACCGAAATGGATTCTTTTTCACGGAATCACAATTGGATAGAGGTTTTTGGTAAACGAATCATTATGCAAACACCTATGGCTATGTCGATGTTTTCGCCATCATTGGGTAGTCGATTCTCCTATCTAATGCAGTTTACAGATGGAAATCGTATTGATCTGACGTTAATTCCCATAAACGAAAAAGACAAGTATTGTAAAGAGGATAAGCTAACAAAAATATTGATGGATAAGGATCATTGCCTCCCTGCAATTCCTCCTCCTACGGATGAGGATTATTGGGTAAAACGTCCATCGGCTGAATTCTATGCAGATTGTTGTAATGAATTTTGGTGGGTATCCACTTACGTAGCAAAGGGTTTATGGAGGAAGGAAATTCTTTATGCACAGGAACATCTTAATGTTATTGTTAGACCTATGTTAATCAAAATGCTGGAATGGCAGGTAGGTATTCAAACTGACTTTTCTGTAAGCATAGGTAAAAGCGGTAAATATCTAGAGAGATATCTTCCAGAGGAAATCTGGAAGGAACTTCTTTCTACTTATGCTGATGGGAGTTATGATGGAGTCTGGAAAGCATTATTAACAATGGCTCAGTTGTTTCGTAGTACAGCAAAATATGTTGCAGATAGTTTAAATTATGAATACCCATATGAACAAGATATTGGTGTTACGGAGTATTTAAAGCATATAGAAAACTTATCACCAAATGCCAATGAAATTTATTGATCTACTTTAACTACCATGAAAATAAGTTTCCTTTAGTTCTTTATGAAGTAAACCCGCTAAAAAAACCTCCCTAAATATTTTCAATTGAGGAGAAAATCTCTTAGAGGAAATTCTGTTAATAGGTGGGAACTATTTGACGCTTACTAATAAATCGAGCAGAATGATTCTGCTCGATTTGCATTTTATCATTGTTACATCAGTTTTTTAATCGAAAAATTATCCCTCAATAAAGCCCAGTTCTCTGGGTATGGATAACCCAATGCCCAGTAACTGATCCCACGGAGGTTATAGTCTTTAACCATATTAAACTTGGCCTGTGCACTTCTTGCATCCTCAAACCACACCTCATGTCCCTGCCCTTTTTCATCCACGTAACGGAAAAATGGAGATTGGGCGGTAGCATCATATTGAATGGTAGCTCCGTATTTTACTGCACGTCTTAAGGCTTCCTGTGGGCTGAAAGTTTCGGCTTCTTGGCCCTTAACATGAGGAATCTTCCAGTCCCGCGCATAAATTTGGAAGCCTAAAAAGATTTTATCAGCTGGCATAACGGATAATGCATATTCCACTACTCGCTTCATTTCATTTATAGGAGAGATGGCCTGCGGAGGACCGAGGCGGTATCCCCATTCATATGTCATCAGCACGACAAAGTCGGCAATTCTCCCGTGCGCTTCATAGTCATGGGCTTCATATAAGAGACCAGATTGAGTGGCTCCCACCTTTGGTGCAAGTGCAGTGGAAACAAAATATCCTTTTGGATGGAGGCGGTCCACTGCCAGCTGTAGGAACTGGTTGTATACCTCACGGTCTGCCGGCAATACATTCTCAAAATCAATATTAACTCCTTTATAGCCTTTGCTATCCATGACCTGGAGAATGTTGGTGAGGACCTTATCTCTTATTTCTGGAGTAGCCAAAATGGTATGTGCCACATTTGATCCGGCCTGGGTGGAAGTAAAGTTGGTAACTGACATCATGGGCACGACTTTTTTGGACAATGACGCTTTAATCATTTCCTCATCATTTTTGACGGGATTTAACGTTCCATCTTCTGCAATAAGGTAGGCGAATGGACTAAAGTACGTTAACAAATGGCCAATTTCATTAAGGGTTTGAACGGCTCCAGCACTCGATTGATAGGTATAAGCATTCACTTCAATCGCTGGTTTTGTTCTTGGAATGGCCAGCTGCAGTCCAGGATAAATCAAATTAGGGTTTGTAATCTGATTTTCAGTGATGATAGCTTGAACAGTGGTTCCATATCGATTGGCAATTTGCCATAAGGCTTCGCCGGGTTGGACGATATGTGTAATGGCTGGAATGTAGAGTGTGGTTCCCGGATATAAAAGATTCGGGTTTGTTAAGTTGCTGGATTGAACAATCGCTGAAATCGAAACACCATACTTTTGGGCAATCGACCATAATGTTTCCCCATATTTTACGATGTGGGTAGTTCCTGGTTTTGGAATCACTAACGCCTGGCCAACCACTAATTGATTTGGATTCTGGAGATCATTTATTTGTACAATGGAACTCATGCTAACTGCATAACGGTTAGAGATTTGCCAAAGCGTCTCACCACTGCTGACAACATGTATTATCATTAAGATTCCCCCATAGGCAATTTCATTAATGTACTATATGTAACGGCCATAAAAAATGTGTAAATACCTGATATTCAATGAACTAAGAAAGCAGAATAGCAAAAGAGGACGGTCTGTTTATTTTCAACAATCGGGCCAGCGGGACTTCTTAAAGATTGGAGATAAACTTAAATTAAATCCATGTCGGAAAACGTGCTTGTTCAATTCACGGGTGCGATGCTTCAATAATGAAGGATCGCTTTTTTCTTATTCAAGTAACAGGGAGTATAGTTGAATAGTGGTAACTAAGCATTCTTATTATATAAACAATGACATGAATGGAGGGTATTTTTCATACATTAATTTGGGAGGTGATGAAATGGGAAGAGTAAGGGCTAGAAGTCATGAAGTTGATGAAATGGCAAGAATGATGAGAGCAGAAGCAGAAGGTGAAGGAAAGCAAGGAATGTTATATGTTGGAAATGTAATAATAAATCGTGTTGTCGCACAATGCTTAGATTTCAAAAGTGTAGTCAATATTCATGATGTAATATTTCAAGTACAAGGAGGAAATTTTTCTTTTGAAGCAGTTCAAAAAGGGAATGTATTTTATCAAAGATCAAGAACTTCCGAACGAAGGTTAGCGCAACAAAATATAAATGGTTGGAGAGATCATCCAGCTAAGTTTGCCCTTTGGTATTTTAATCCACATGCTCCATGTCCACCAACATGGTACGGTCAACCTCATACTGGTGCATTTAAAGAACATTGTTTTTATGAACCGAAACCTGGAACATGTGATAGTGTTTATAGAGGTTAAGCTTACTCTTTGAGTAAGCTTATTTACATATTTTGGTTCATTAAAATTTTATTTCTAGTCGGAGGAATTTTATGTATTGTTGCTGGGATATGGGGAATAAGCATTTCCGTTTCTTTAAAAGTCTTATTAAGCTAAACTTTACTTTTTGTGCTAACAAAGCAAGTTAGCTTAAGAAGAACCCTTAAGGGTTCTTCGAATAAAGCAATAAATTAAGCACAAAATAAAACGAAATGAATTCGTAATACAAATAAGAAGAGATGTAGGAGTAAAAGTATGAATAAGGACAAAGGGAAAACAACAAATGTATCAGGAAGTTTTCAAGTGATTGAAGACGACCGAAAAGAAACGATTGAGGAAATGAGAAAAGATAACAAATTAGATGAAGAAACGGAATACTATGCACGTATTTTTATGGAAGAGTAATAACTTGAAGGGCTGGCTGCTATTGCCGGCTTTTTTTGTTATTCAACTAAAGGGGCAGGATTGTTTAAGAAGGGAACCTTAAATTATTAATTTTTGTTTTTTCAACCCATTTGAGGGGATGATAAATAATGTGTTGGAAATCAAAAATTAACGATTATAAGGAAGTTCAAAATGAATCAAAAAGATTATTTATACAAAGCAGATAAGATTTATGATTTAATTGAAAAAGCACACGATAAAAAAATAACATTTTGGCTCGAAAATGTTATTTTCTCTTGGCAATGGTGGGTTGGTACATTACTTACAGTTGTTCCGTGGATATTATGGTTTCTATTTAGAAAAAAAGGGAGCACTTATAGACTACTTCTCTCTGGGTTAATGGTTATGCTTATTAGTTCCTGGTTAGATTTTGTAGGAATAGCATTAGGTTTATGGCATTATAATTATGACGTTCTCCCGTTTCTCCCTTCCTATTTACCTTGGGATTTTACCCTTATTCCTGTAATTATTATGTTCCTTATTCAGATTAAGCCAAATTCCAATCCATATATAAAAGCACTTATTTTTGCAGGTGGAAGTGCATTTATTGGAGAACCTTTCTTTGCATTAATTCATATCTATAATCCAGAAGATTGGAAATACATATACTCATTTCCCATTTTATTTGGTATTTATTTATTGGGACATTTAATTAGTACAAAGGATAGTTTTGACAAAATAAAAAATAAAACAACAAATTAAAAAATAGTTGACAATAAGCTTTTGCCTAGGGTTTATAAATAATTTTGTTGATGGATAAAAGATAATTTTTTGTAATAGGAAAGAGTGTGAAACATTGTTCTTAAAGTAACAGGGGCATTACTTAAAGAGCGTTCGGCTACTCATAAAAAGCAGCCGATTTTGTGTTGAATGGCTGAGGTTAACCAAAGAAGCGAAGGATGTGGACTTCATCCGAATAGACTAAGCTTCTGTGGACTGATGCTCACACAGGAGCATCCATGACGTTCCAAACCTGTCTCTCAGCTGAGCAAAACGCAAAGCGAAAAAGGTTTCTTCCATGGGCATAAAGATTTCTCCTCCTTCAGAAAGCAAGGTATAAATCCTCTCCGCCTCTTCTGCATTGTATACCCTGAGTGTCAGATAGACACTCCGCATAGGCTCAGCGTTGGGGATATCGGCTCCCCTTAGCACCGTGTCCCCAATCTCAATGGTAGCATGAAGAATGTCGTTTTCCCGACCTTCCGGAACGTTTGTCGGATCTGGCAGTTGTTTGAAAGCCATCATCGACGTTATCCTGCCTCCTAGATGATGTTCATAGAACCGAAAAGCCTGTTCGCACACTCCGCGATAGTTAATGAGTCGCTCTTTATTTCTTTCTTTCTTAACTAACGGACAGATTAGTTATGGACAAGAAGGGATTGAAATTAAAATTTAACATCGAGGGTTTGAAGAACCGCCCCAAATGGAGGATAGAAAAGGAATCATCAACCGTAAATGTTATTGGATATCTGTAAAGCAAAAGCAGCCAAAGGCTTCCCTTTGGAGTCTTATTTATGATCGCCTGTCTTGATCGGAGAGATTGGCGATGCAGTTTTTCTTTCAATACACTGGTGTACAATGACATAAATAATTCGGATGGTTCCCTCTAACAATCTGGTCATAAAAAAAGCGGATGTTGTTCGTCAATCTGCCTACATTACCTGTGCCTATTATTCGGTTATCAATATTGATAATGGGTTTTATCCCTATAGCCGTACCTGTAAAAAATACTTCATCAGCAGAATATAATTCCGTCCTTCCGATGCTTTGTTCATAAACAGGCATTTGTAAATGATTTATAGCGATTTGCATTACCGTATCACGAGTGATTCCTTGAAGTGCATTATCGGATATGGGCGGGGTAATGAGCTGGTTATTTCGTATGATAAAAATATTCTCGCCTGGACCCTCGCATACGTTCCCCAAGTCGTTCAAAAAAATAGCTTCATCAAAACCATTTAATCGTGCTTCCGAACTAGCCAATCCTGCACTTAAATAGCTCCCTGTTGATTTCACTTGAGGGGGAATCATATTATTACCTGAGCGGTTCCATGAAGATATACAAACTTTTAGGGCGGGCTTTGGAATATACACAAGCCTTGTACTATAAATACTGACCCGATTGAATGGATCGAGTAAATCTGGACTAAGAGTATTTGAACCTTTAAAACAGATGGGGCGAATATACACATCTTCGCGGACATTGTTTTTTCTTAATAATTGCACTGTCCAATGCATTAATTCAATGGGTGAATAAGGAATTTGTATATGAAGAGCCTTTCCGGAGTTATAGAATCTTCTATAATGATCTTGGATTCGGAAAGTAAACAATTGGTTTTGGCTTTCATTCCAAAAAGCTCTAATTCCCTCGAAGCACCCTAAACCATAGTTCAAACCTTTATTTCTTACGCTAACAGAAACCATCGACTCATCTACAATTTCCCCCTGATCAAATATGTACTGCATGTTTAACCCCCACCATAACTTAGTTTTTATGTTTCATATTACATTTGCTAAAGCCCTTTTATGACTAACCGTTTCAAAATTTGTAAGGTAAATCTCACCGAAAAGGGAATGTATCGTATTTCTACTCTCAACCAGCAGGACGGATATTTTAAAAAGGGTGTCGGTGGCAAACTCCCTGCATAATTTGTAGCACCTTATTTGAAGCGACTTGTTCAACTAGCGGGTCCTTATGTTAAATATGGGATAGCTGCGGCGATCCCGTTTTCATATTGAGCTAACGAAGCAGTTTAGTTGAACTGGAAATGTTAAAATAAAGAATAAAGAGGGGCTAATGTAAATGAAAAAGATCATAGTTTTTTTGGTAGTTCTTTTTGGGGTAGTAATTTCTGGATGTGGAAAAACGACAGGTGAATCAGCCAATCCTTCCTCGCAAAGTCCGAAGCAAAAAACAAAAATAACAGAAACGACATCACCAAGTTCGAAGCAAAACACAAAACCGGCAGTGAAAGGCAAAAAACATGCTCTCTTATTGAAAAGAAATGGCAGTAATTTTGACGGTAGAACTGTTGAGGGTGAGGATTATGTAAAATATTTAGCGGATGGCACGGTTCCAAGTGGACAAATTATCGAATTTATATATCAAAAGAAACAGGAAAAAGCTGTTTCCCTAAATGCTTCTCTGGATGCCGAATAGGAGAAGTAGTTACCTTAGATAGGGGTAGAATTAATTGGTCGAACCGGTCAGCTGTTATAAGAGGTAAAGGCGATAAGGAACCCAAATCTCATTAGAGGTTAAATTATCGAAAAAATTCTCAGACCAGTTAATACCTTTAGCATAAACATAATCAGGACCCGGCATATACGTATCAAATATATAGGTCCTAAGCGTCTTCTTTAAATTCTCCATCTCTTTAAAAAAGCGTATAAGTAAGCCAGACTGCAGTTTATATGCTTTTAATGTTTGCTGCGAAAAGCCTTCAATACGTTTATCAGATTCATACGTTTCCCACGCTTTAGAAAATAACAAATTCATCTCTCCCCAAAAAATTCTTTTTTCCAGAAATTATTGACCGGTTTGACGAAATTGAAACGAAACGGCGGTTCTTATTAAGCTAAAGGGCACTCTATAGGAAGGTATACTTTTTGGTAACAAAATATCCACAGACTTAGGTACAATAATCATTTATTATTATTTTAAAAAAGCCTGAAGGTGATAAACATGGATAGAACCCTAATTACTTTTCAAGGGAAAGATTACTTTCTTCTCTTTAAATACGAATCTGGTTATTGTAAATTGTTAAAGAAGGAGAACGAAATCATCAAATTTTATTAGTACATTTATCAGAAATAAAGCATAATCCTAAGAAACATATAAAGATGTAATTAGGAGAATTGAGGGCTGTCATCGGGCAGCTTTTTTTGTTTGCTCCACTAACGGAGCAGCTTTGTTGAAGAAGGTATTTGAAATCGAATATTGAATAATTTGTTACATATACAAAACATGTAAAAAATAGATTTGTGTAAATTAATAAAAAGGAGGAATTAAACTGAGCGAACTAAAACTAATTAATAGTTACAAAAACGAGCTTCAAAATTTTTCATTAGAACAGTTAAGATATATATCGGAAGAAGGGGTTTGGTCTATTGGGCAAATGTATGACCATTTAATCCTTGTTGCCCATGAGTATCTAGATAATATGGAAAAATGCGCTATCTTAAAAAAAGAACAACCCCTCGGGAAAACGGAGTTTGGTGAGCATATATATAAAATCGGAGGGTTTCCACCAATTAAAATAAAATTACCGGATGAACTAAATGCTCCACCTAATAATTCAGATAGCAAGGACGATCTTATCATCAGAATGGATCAAGTAATTCTAAGGTTAAGCCAATGGGAGTCGAAAGTGGATAATATAAACACAAATTATAAAGTCAAGCATGGAGGGTTCGGCTGGCTGAATACAAGGGAATGGTATGATTTGGTTGGTATGCATTTTCGTCATCACTTGCGCCAAAAGGGTGAGTTAGAACAAAGGCTTGTTAAGTAACAGGTGTGTAAGTTGAGGAGGGGATTGCTTTGGCAATCCTGTTTACTTATTCAAGTAACGGGCAGTTTAGTTTAAAAACAATGTCAAAGGAGGCTACTATGAATAAAGTAATACTTAGAAATATCAAATCTGATGATCTACCAATATTTTTTGAACATCAGAAAGATGAAATAGCCAATCAGATGGCAGCTTTCACGTCAAAAGATCCAACAGACTGGAATCAATTTTGTCAGCACTGGAACCGTATTCTAACCGATGACACCATTATCAAGCAGTCTATTACTTTAGAAGATCAGGTAGTGGGTCATATCTCCAGCTTTGAAATGTTTGAAGAACGTGAAGTAAGTTACTGGATTGACCGTGAACATTGGGGAAAAGGTATTGCAACGGATGCACTTAGACAATTTCTATCCTTAGTAACAATACGCCCTTTACACGCTCGTGCTGCAAAAGATAATATCGGATCGAGGCGGGTTCTTGAAAAATGTGGATTTCTAATAACAGGAGAAGATAAAGGATTTGCAAATGCACGAAATGAGGAGATTGAAGAATTTATCTTCACTCTTAGATACTGACAGAAGGATTCATAGTTTTCTATTAAATTAACGGGGCGTTTATCCAGATTGATGCCCTTTTGTTAATGAACTAACGAGTGCTAGAGCTCAAGTCGGGGCTACACGGCACTCCTTTTCTTCTAGAACTAAAGGGGTAGGGATGGTTCATTAATCCATAAGAAAAGATAATAATAAGGTGGTGTAAATTAAAGAATTGTTGAGGTAAGAAAGAAGGATTGATTTTAATGTGGTTATTAGCAGGAGTGGTTCTACTATTATTAGGTCTGGTATCTTTTATATCATTATGGATTTTTGTGTATAAAAAACTGAAGAAAGATGAAACCAAAACATCAAGAAAGGTATTTAATTTAATTTTAGGTTTACTTGATACATTTATTAGTCCAAGTAGTCTTAGTGGATTTGCTTTAGTATTATCACTTTTGGCTATTCTCATTGGTCTTGCACTCATAACTATATTTCACTAACGATTGCTTTTGTTAAGGATGATGATCGCTGCGGCGGTCTTTTTTCTTGTTGAACTAAAGAAGCAGGTTAGTGGAAGAAGGAAAAGGACGGTAGAGGGAATATCTAGGTCCTTTTCTTTTGACTTGTCATTTTATGGTGCTCCTGGAGCATAGTAGTATGGAGGCACTTTAAGCCATCCCCGTTTTTTCACAAGTTCTTTTAGGGTTGCTCCAAACGTCATATATTCCTGTAAATATTCAAGCCATATCAAGGTAACATCATTGCGTACGGATTGAATGATTGCATTTGCACAATAGGAAATTAAAATAACGATTTTAATATTAAGGCTGTTTGCAAGTTCATCATCCGTCAATTTGGCACCCAATGGAACATCTCTTGGATTAGACTGTGGCTTTGACTCACATAATGGCGGAATGGGAACTCCCTCTGATAACATAAAGGCACTAATTCGTTCTTTCTGTGATTTGAACATCTCAACAGCTTCATGAAAAGCTTTTCTTAATTCGGGATCTGTTGTACTGTTAATCCCTGCTTCGGAATGAACTTGTTCATCAGCTAATTCAGAAAGATAGGACCAGCAGGACATGACTTCCCCTACATTTAAGGGTGATTTGGGTTCATCATCAACAAATGATTGGATAACATTTTGAACAGCTTTCACGACATCTGGCATATTCTCACTTCACTTTTCTGTTTGTGGCAAGCCTGGAGGATAATACGGTGGTGGGACCTTGAGCCATCCCCGTTTTCGCATCAATGATTTAAATGTTGTTAAAAAAGTTATGTGTTCTTGCATAAATTCGGCCCACAACAGACTAACATCACTACGGATGGATTGTGCTGCCGATTCCGAACAGTTTGTAATTGCCATCGATATTTTTTTCCTAAGGCTGTTTGCAAGCTCGTTATCTGTCAACTTAACACCCAATGGAACACTATTCGGGTCAGATATTGGTTTCGATTCACTTAAAGGAGGTAATGGAATTCCTTCAGACCGCATAAATGCTGAAATCCGCTCTTTCTCCGATTTGAACATGTTCACGGCTTCTTGAAGGGCCTTTCTCAATTCAGAGTCCGTTGTACTGTTAATTCCTACTTCTGTCTGTACTTGTGTCTCACCGACTAACGCTAAAAATATCCAGCATCCCATAGCCTCGCCAATGTGAAGAGGTGTCTTGTTCTCATCCTTGATAAAAGACTGAGCTACACTTTTCAAGGCTTGCAAAAGATTAGGCACATACTCCACCTTCCTCTCTTTTTTTAAACTTTTCCCTAAAGGGTAATTTCTAATGCACAGAAGATTTTTTTATTCTAAGTTGTGAATCATATTTATATGAAAAATCGTATAAAAATGAGGGGGTGAAAGTCTTTAATGAAACGACAACTAGGACCCAAGAAGGCTCAATTACTAATTATTCTAGCAAAGTTTCCCCATCTTTAACGAACGAGTGCTTGAATTCAAAAGAGTTGCATTAAGTTAATGGAAAAGCAACCAAAGACAGCGAATGTATGATTATTTATGTTGTTGAATAAATATTCATTATATGTTAATATAAAAATAGTTTAAATTCTTCTGAGTTTAGACCTCCTAAAATGGACTTAGCCTAGACCACTAAGTTCAACTTTGACCTTTGATTTAATAGATCAAAGGTATTTTTTTGTTTGTATATTGTTGTAAATTGTCACTCTTTCTACATAATTCTTGATTTAATGGAACGGAAATCAACAGACAAGTTTAACAAAGCCTTTATGAAAAAGCCCTAAAAATATAAAAAATGTATCTAAATATTCAGGATATTACCTTGACGATTTAAAATTAACATATTAAAATTGATTTATAAATAAAACAATGTTTTATATTTAAAACATATTAATTGTTTTAAATACGGGAGAGTACAGCAAGAAAACACTCTTAAAACCATACATAGAAATTGGGGGAATGAAATTTGAAAAAGAAAAGGATTACAACTTTACTCTTTATATCTTTATCATTACTTTTAGGTTTAGGTTTATTTTTATCTCCGTTACATTCCTCAGCTGGCAAGTTCAAAAATAGTCAGGCTCAAACTTCACAACATGAGAATAAAACTGATTTTAAAGTAACTCTACTTGGAACTGGTTCTCCTTTGTTAAGCATGAAGCGGTTTGGTCCTGCTACACTGATTGAAGCTGGGGGAGAAAAATTTTTATTTGACGCTGGTCGAGGAGCGGCCTTAAGGCTCAGTCAAACGAATATCATGCCAGGTAAGATTAACAAACTATTTCTTACGCACTTCCACTCTGATCACACAATAGGAATACCTGATGTTTGGTTGACGGGTTCATTGCCTACAGCTGGTAAAAGGGATGTACCCTTTCAAGTTTGGGGGCCAAATGGGACCAAGAATATGGTGGATTACATGGAAAAAGCTTATGAAGCGGATATTGAAGAACGAAAGGAAAATCAGAATGAAAATCTTCTAGGTTTTGATGTAGTTGGACATGATATTGAACAGGGCGTTGTTTTTGAGGAAAATGGAGTGCAGGTAGTTGCTTTTCTAGTTGATCATACGCCGATGAAACCAAGTTTTGGTTACAGAGTAAATTATAATGGACATTCTGTCGTGATTTCTGGCGATACACGTTATAATGAAAACCTCATCAGCCATGCTAAAGGGACGGACTTGCTCATTCACGAGGTAGCTGCTGCAAGGCCTGGAGAGGAATCACCAGCAATCAAAAAAATCCTTGATATTCATACAACTCCTGAAGAGGCTGGAAAAGTATTTAACAAGGTAAATCCAAAACTAGCGGTCTATTCACATATCGTATTACTTGGAGGCCTAACCGATACAGAAGCAAATTTGGCCGTAAGAACGAGCAAGACTTATAAAGGTCAGGTTGTAGTTGGTGAGGATTTAATGTCTTTTGAAATCGGTGATAAAATAGGAATAAAGGAGCCGAAATTTGTTCTTGAGAAATAGTTATTAATTTTTGAAAACATAACAGAGTAAGTAATATATACTATCTAAGGGATTTCTCCAAAATAAAATGGGGAGCCCTTGTTATTTTTAGTTTAAAATAATGTGTCTTCAATTGTGTTTTACGATAAAATTCACTTCATCTTTTTCAGTTTGAATAATCTAATCATCCTGTATATGATAATTTGAAACTCTTGTTTAACTACCATGAAAATTAACTTCTGTCAGATCCGAAAAATGGCAATACTTAAATAGACGCAGCTCATTCATGTTTTTAAAAAAGAGCAGGGCGCCTGATCAAGGTGTTAATGGACAATGAAAAATAGATTAAGATGCTTCGGTAATTGTCACCGTATAACCTAAGTTTTCTAGTCTTCGAACCGAATGGCGTACAATAGATGCTTGTTTTTGTTTATCAAAATAATTTTCGCCTAAGTCAACGTACATTTCTTTTCTGGTTAGAAGGTAATATGCGATTCGCAACATCGCATGGGCGACTACAATTGCTGCCTTTTTCTTTCCTTTTCGTCCAGCTGTGCGTCTATACAACGCACCGAGATAGTTTTTTGACCCTCTTACAGATTGAGCTGCTTCTGTTAATGCGGATCTTAAATACTTATTTCCCTTTTTTGATCTGCTAGATTTCCTTTTACCTGCGCTTTCATTGTGTCCAGGGACCAAGGCTGCCCATGAACACAAATGTGCGGCAGTCGGGAATTGGTTTCTAACGTCCGTACCAATTTCAGCTAAGATTTGTTCAGCCATTCTTGTGGCGATACCAGGGATGGAATCGAGTCGTTCTATATCTTCTTGATAAGTGCTTACTCTTTTAGCTATCTCTTGGTCTAACATTTGAATTTGCTCTGTTAGAAAATCAATGTGAGTTAAAATCGTTTTTAACATTAAGCGTTGGTGTGGGTTAACATAACCCTGAAGTGCCAATTCAAGTTCTTCTTTTTTCTTTTTCATTGTACGACGAGCGAAGTTTGCTAGTTTTTCAGGATCATCTTCACCATCTGCGATTGCTCGAAGCATATCTTTCGATGAAACACCCATAATATCAGATACAACAGAACCTAGTTTGATGTTGGCTCCTTCTAAAACCTTTTGAATCCTATTATGTTGTCTGGCGCGTTCTTCAATGATACTCCGGCGATAGCGTACAAGTTCTCGCAGTTCTCGTTGATTCCGATCAGGAATGAAGCTTGCCTTCAGTAATCCATAACGAAGAAGTTGGGCTATCCATTCGGCATCTTTAACATCCGTTTTGCGTCCCGGAAGTGCCTTCATGTGTTGAGCATTTACAACTAAAAACTCTATTCCTTCGGACTCTAATAAGTTAACAATAGGTTTCCAATAAACACTCGTACTTTCCATAGCTACGTGTGTACAATTATTCTCCTTAATCCAGTCCAATAACTTTAATAGAAAAACTGTTTTAGTAGAAAATGTTTGAACCTCCTTTCCTTCTGAAGTCATAATACAAGCTGTGATATTGTCCTTATGGACATCCAAACCACATGCTCTTTCAATGATTACATCCATTGAAATTGTCCTTTCTAGGCTTGAAAATTGGAGGCTGGTGCAACAATCAGAATTAGGATTAATCTACCATGAGTGCTTCCCGAAAGGGAGCGACAGTTTGTGGTGCACCGTGGTCGTTGGAGTCAGACTAACGGATGGGCTCTAAGGCACCATAGTTTATCGACCTTCCTCTCCCAGCCTTAGGAACAGTATCGCCGTATTAAATATATTTTCATTCTTTGTGGTGAAGCGCCGATTTTTGCACTAACGGGTGCGTTTGTTGTGCGAAATGTTTCTGGCTTAAATTGAAATTGGTCACAATCTTCAGGTAAAGGTCAGACAGTTCTTCGGAACTGAAGGGTTATATCGAAGAATCAAATGATGGGGTAACGTCCTAAAGGGTTCTCT